>JANYJA010000006.1 GCA_025358575.1 Terriglobia bacterium | reverse complement strand
GCGCCTTAGGATGGCGACCTTCTCTTCTGCCGTGTAGTGCTTCCGTGTCTTTTTCACGCGTTCTCTCCGTTATCTTAACGGGCGAACGCTCCTTCCAGTTCCAGCTGAGGCAAAACAAAGGTGAACTCTATGTCCGAGCCTAAGAACAGTGAGAATGCCCGCATATTTGTAGGGGATGTTACGGGGCCAGCGGCTTATACTTGTTTCTTCGAAGAGGAGAAGGGCCACGGGTACCTATATGTTTCAGACCGAAAAGCGGATCATATTGTTAAACATCTCCAGATCTACGACGATTCAAAAGGGCTTTTGCTTCCCAGGGAAGAAGATATCCAGATTCTTTGGTCCAGGAACGGTACCCGATGCGGCGTAACTATTTGGGGCAAAATGCGCGGCATTATGGATGTCTCTAATGGGAGAGAAATACTTGCGCCTTTGGAGGACCGCCACAGCCCGGCCATTACTGACAACGAATGGTTAAGCATTTTTGATAATTATTTGAATAAAGACGAATTTGTTCGAGCTCGCCAAAGATATTGGAAGGAGGAAGTTCGAAAACGCGTGCCGGATCTTGAATCTCGACCGGAGGAAGCGACTCCGATTCAGACCAAATTCATCGTTTTCGATAAGACCCCCTCCGGGATTTTCGCAGTCTTAGAGGATGATGGCGAAACCGGCTATCTGTACGTCTACACCGGACAAACCATACTCCGTAATCTTCACGTATACAACCGGTCTAAAGGGGTTGATGTTTCTCGTACCGACGTCCGGACCTTGTGGAGTGAAAACGGAACGAAATGTGGCGTTATGATTTGGGGTAAAATGCGGGGCATCGTCGATCTGAAGAAGGAATTGCCCGGACGTGTATGGCTAGAAAGTTATGACACCCCCGGTATTGACGACAAGGAGTGGCTTCGCGGCTTCTACTAAAGGAAGCCGTGCCGAGGACATCTGTGGTGCGCAAGAATCAATCTGCGCTTGCCCCCTGGGGTGACACAAACAGTTAAGACACTGTTCGCCGTTCGATGAAACCTTCTCGACCAGCAAGACGCCTTTAGCGCACAATCGTACTCGGGTGGTGACATAACGTCTATACCGACCTTCCATCGGAGAACTTCCAGCTTTCCGATGTGACGTGGGTGATGTCTGGCGTACCGGTCGCTGACCTCGGCATTTGGAAAGAGTGGATTGGAACAATCCGAACGGAGCGCCTGAAGCGAGCAAATTTGGTTCTCTTGGCCGAAGAGCAATCGGACAACCCCGAGATTCTGGATGAAGTTCACCAGCGGCTAAGTAAAGCGTTGAGCGATTTGTTTTACACGTTGCATCTGCGTCCGGGAATCGAAACCGTTTCGCGCTGTCCGGGGCAGTCCGATACAGTCGTAACCGCACATTCTAAAAGAAACGGAACCGGTCTAATCCGCGGAACGACCCCAGCGGATCGAAATGGTGTGAGCAATGTGTGAGCAAGAGCTGTCTAGCGGGTCTCATTTCCCGACCCGGATTCGAACCACGAACTTGACAGAGATTGGAATAGCTGCAACTTCTTGATTATACGAAGTCGCTTAAGTCGTCGAAAGCCTCAAAAGCAGAGTATCGGTACAAAATCCGTACAAACTTGTCCTCGATTACCCAATCGGCAACCCATAAGATCACGGCTATGACCTATAGTGGACTTGTTATGCCAGTCGAGGAAATGACCATCGCGAAGGAAGGCGCGCAACTCTTTAAAGCCGCGCTTTCCGCGACCCAGGTGAGCGCGCTGGAGAGTACGCTTGCTCGTCAGCCGCGAGATCACGCTGGCGTACGGCTTTCTGGCATCCCGGAACTTCGACCGTTCCTCGGTCCGGCTGGACCTGTAGGAAAAATTCCGGCTTCGTTACTCGGTCCGCAATGTCTTCCGGTCCGCGCAATTCTCTTTGATAAGAGCGCGGAGCAGAACTGGTCTTTAGGTTGGCACCAGGACCGTACGATCACGGTGAGGCAGCGCATCGACGTAGACGGGTTCGGGCCATGGAGCGTCAAGACTGGCATGGTGCACGTCGAACCGCCCTTTGAACTGCTGGTCGGTATGGTCACGCTGCGCGTCCACCTCGACGCTGTGCCGTTAACGAACGCGCCGCTGCTCGTCGCGCCCGGCTCACATAAACGCGGCCGAATTCCAACGGCAGAAATTCCTGAAGTCGTTAGTCAATGCCGCGTCATTCCATGTCTCGCCGATACTGGGGACGCCTGGCTTTATGCGACGCCTATTCTCCACGCGTCCGATGCTGCCGTCGAGCCGAAACACCGCCGGGTGCTGCAAGTTGATTATGCCGTGGGCCAGCTTCCGGGCGGGCTGGGGTGGTTAGGAATCTGAGCCTAACGGGTGTGCCGCAAATTCTGCTTTCTACGCAGCCGCTACGGATTACGCGAAGGCGTCTCGCCTCTTGCCGGCAGCGTGATGCGCACCATGCCTGTAAAAACAGTCGGCGAACGATCCAATTACAGCCACGCATTGGCGGGTAGCGATAATCTTGTCACTGCCAGACGGGAGAGTTTTCAGAAGAGGGCGGGTGACCAGAGAATCGCGGCTTGCACGCGAAATTGGCTGAGCGTAAACGCCGTTTCCGTCTGTACCCTATTTCCCGGCATGGGCATTCGCCTTACAATAGAGCGATTGTGCGGCCGGACTAGGCCAAGCGTTTGGCAGGCTCTCTGTCCGAGACAACCACTACCAGCATGTCCTTGGCCAGGTCGATAATTTTTTGCGCAGGGTCGCTTGAAAGCGCAGTGTTCCATGCCTTTCGGCGCGGGCGCGTGAGAAAGATTTGGGTGACCTGATTCCGGCGCGCAAAATCGACTAGGCTCGAAGCCGCGTCAGTTCCTTCGAGGATTCTGGTTTCGATATGCAAATTGCGGGCGAAGTTGAGGTGGCGCTCGATTGCTTCGCGGTCAGCAGAAACCAAGCCGCTTAGATCGCCATTCGCCTGAACCGTTGCGGCGAAGCATTCCGCACCCAGAAAGTCACTCATGCGTTTCGCCCGGCGGATGACCATGGCCGTCTTCGGATCGGCAGTAACCAGGGCCAGAATCCTGTGGCCCGTCTGTGGATTGGGCGCGGGGCCCTTCTGCTGCTCCGGCGGCATCCGATGCTCGACTTCGTGCGCCGTTTGGCGCAGCGCCAGCTCGCGCAGCGCAACCAGGGTCTGTTCGCGGAAAAAGCTCTGTAAAGCACGCTCTGCTTTGGCCCGCTCATAGACGACACCTCGTTGAAGTCGATTCACGAGCGCGCCCGGAGGAAGGTCGACCATCACCACTTCATTTGCCTGCTGCACTACCCAGTCCGGAATCGTTTCGCGCACGCGAACACCGCTGATCTGCCAGACCTGGTCATTCAGGCTTTCCAGATGCTGAATATTCATCGTGGTGAGTACATCGATGCCGGCAGCCAATAAAACTTCCACGTCTTCCCAACGTTTGCCGCGTTCACAGCCCGGAACGTTGGTATGCGGAAACTCATCGACGACTGCAATTTTGGGATGTCTTGCCAGGATGGCATTCGTATCCATTTCCTCAAAACCCGCATCGCGGTACTGCATGCTGCGTCTGGGAACAAACTCCAGCCCGTCTGTTTTCGCGATGGTTTCCCGGCGGCCATGCGGTTCGAAATAACCAATTACGATGTCCACGCCCGCAGCTTTCAGATTCTGCGCCTCTTCGAGCATCTTGTAGGTCTTCCCGACGCCCGCCGCATAACCCATGAAGATTTTCAGTTTCCCGCGCGGCTGGTTCACCATCTGTTAGGGGGCCCTATTGCGGGAAGATGCACACATCGATGCCGTGGCCTTCCCATATCAGCTTATCGAGGGGGCTGCCTCTCAGTCGAGCAAGCCCGGTGCGCTGGCTGTGGCCGACGAACAGTTGGGTGACGCCACGCTGTCTGGCAAAATCGAGAAGCACTTGGGCTGGGTTGCTACCCTCAAGAATCTCGACGTGGACGCCCGCGGCGTTTGCGATTGCCAATCTTGCCTCAAGCGCCGATTGGTCCGCCTGCGTTATGTCCCGCTGCTTGACGTAGGCTACCACCAGTTCGCCATGAAATCTTTCGGCGACGACATGACCCAGTTCCATCATCTCCCGCAAGTTGGCGCGGGGAGTAATGCATACCATAATCCGCTCGGACGACCCGAAACGCTGCTGGATGCCGTGGCGTTCCAGGTATTCGTTGAGTTGCTGATCTACGATATCGGCGGTTACCACCAACGCCAACTCGCGCAGCCTCGAAAGCCGCTCGGTGTGTTCTTGCACACTTTCGGCGGCACTGTCCAGATCCGCTTCGGGCGGAGGTGCATCGACCAACTCGATTTCGTCGGCGCTCTGGATGAAAGACAGCGGGACGGTTTCACTCACTGGCTTTTGGGTGATTGCCTCCACGCGCTCGCGCAGCTCGGCGATATATTGAACATTGATGGAGCCGATTACATGAATGCCCGCCTCCAGGATGTCTTTCACATCCTGCCACCGCGCCGCGTTTCGGAATCCCAGAGGATTGTCGTAGGCCAAGCCGTCGATGATGCAGACTGCAGGCCGGCGGCGAATCACGGCTTCCATGTCAATGGCGTTACCGGCTTTTAGTGGGATCACTTCCAGCCTTGCCAAGAGCGGCTCAACTTCGGCTGAAACTTGGGCCTGTATGGCGCCTACCACGACATCTTGTCCGCGTTCCTGGCGGCGGCGGGCTTCATCCAGCATGCGGAAGGATTTTCCCACTCCCGACGCGTAGCCCAGAAAGACCTTGAGATTCCCCTTTGCGGCGGCTGTAACGGCCTGTTCCTCAACCTCACATTCGCGCAGGTATTCGTCGGGTGTTCTGCGGCGGATTTCGGTGGCCATGACTTCCCTCCTACTTTACCGGGAAGGCGTGGTCCAACGCTAAATTGAGCCTCAAAACATTTACGCGAGATTCTCCCAGCAGACCAAGATCGGGACCTTCGGTGAACTGGCCAAGCAGTCTGTTCACTTGCTCCACTTGGATGCCGCGCGCGCTTGCCACACGGCTCACTTGTGCCTTGGCAGAATCCGGACTGATGTGAGGGTCCAGTCCGCTGGCCGACGCGGTGACGGCGTCAGCTGGAATAGGAGCCTTCGGGGTAAATACCAAAGGCGATTTCTCGGCGTTGAAAGCCTTGATCAATCTCACGTCATCAAGGCTTCCGTCCGGGTTCTTAAACTGAGCCATCGGCACAGACGATTCATAAGATATGCCGTTTTCGAGGCTGTAGTGGACGATGCGCAGACTGACGCCATCGAAGTCGACGACCTCATTCTTCTTGTCGTCCATTTTAGTGGTTCCGCGAACGAGCTTCGCGCTCGTCGGTCCCAGATTCGAGCCGCCGCTGGCGGCCGCATCGTATCCGCTTCCGGCGGATGAGGGGCGGGGGTGAAAATACTCTGGCTTGCTGAACGCCTGTCCAATGAGTTCCGATCCAGTCACTTTGCCGCCAGATGCGATCAGGCTCCCGTTGGCTTGCTTCGGAAACAGCAACTGGGAGATCCCGGTCATGGCAAGCGGGTAGATGACTCCCAGCAAAACCGTCATGAAGATCTTCAGCCGAAGGCCTGGTAACATTTGGTCCCACATATTCGTTTCCTTTCTCTCCCGTAACTGGCGCGAAACGGAACCGGCACGCCGGTTCTTCGCGCTTACGCCAATCGCAGGGCCACTAACAATTGATCAATCAGCCAGATTCCTGGAAATGGCGCGATGATTCCGCCTACGCCGTAGATCAGCAGGTTACGCCGCAACAGGCTGGCCGCGTCCACCGGACGGTATTTCACTCCGCGCAAGGCCAGCGGCACGAGCGCAATGATGATGAGCGCGTTAAAGATCACGGCGGCGAGCACGGCGCTCTGCGGCGTATGAAGCCCCATGATGTTCAGTTTGCCGAGCACCGGATACATGGTCATGAACATTGCCGGAATGATCGCGAAGTACTTGGCTACATCGTTGGCGATAGAAAACGTCGTCAGCGCGCCGCGCGTGATCAGAAGTTGCTTTCCGATTGCGACAACCTCTATAAGCTTGGTGGGATTGCTGTCCAGATCGACCATGTTGCCCGCTTCTTTGGCGGCAGCCGTACCAGTGTTCATGGCTAAGCCGACGTCGGCTTGCGCCAGCGCCGGGGCGTCGTTGGTACCGTCGCCGGTCATGGCCACCAGACGCCCCGCCGCCTGTTCTTTCCTGATGTATTCAAGCTTGTCCTTCGGGGTGGCTTGCGCCAGGA
>JANYJA010000234.1 GCA_025358575.1 Terriglobia bacterium | reverse complement strand
AAGGACCAGTTACTGGGGGACCGGCAATGTCCCGCGGATGCGCGTATTCAGACGTTTCTGGATTCGTATCTGAGCGATGTGGCGCCGCGCGGGGCTGCGCGGTTGCCCGTCAATACCTTTGCGCTGGACAGGCTTGGGATGGCACGCGTGATGTCGCTGCCGCCCACCGGGGACAGCTTGGCTTCGCCCTATTTGCAATCGTACCGGCTGCCGCAGGGAATTCTGCACAATCCTAAAAGCGACCGGCGAACGACTAAGGGAATCTTCCACATTGTGGAGGGCGGATTCCCCATTCCGGCGGACAAGATCGGCGTTCCGAAGCGGACGTTTGCGGCGCTGCTGGAGATGGCGCTGCGCCCCTCGCGGGAAGTGCTGGCCCTGCCGTTCACGGCGGATCAAGAACGCCAAGCGCACATGTTCGTGACCCTGCTGCTGCGGCCGCTGGTGTGTCCCGCGACTGGCACCGAGCCGGCAAAGACCATGGAGACGCGATTCTTCGCGCCCGCGAGTCTGGTGAGCAATCTGGATTTCATCGAGGGGATTTTCGGCAATGGCGGCGACCCGTATCTTCCGGAAAATGACGCGGCGCTGGATGTGACCCATTGGACCGGGCACACGGGCTGCGTGATTCTGGCGCCGCATCTGGTGGGAGCGAGGAAACGCGACGTCGGGTTGCCGCATTACGAGGAAGCTACCGAATTGCAGCGGCGCGATGACATGTGCTGGCGCGATTCCGAAGAACCTTACAACGGCGGCGGTGCTTTCAAGATTGCCTGCCGGGATGCCCGCGGAGTGATGGTGACGCTCATCGCGGACAACTATTACGGGTACTGCAAGAAGGAAGTGAAGACGCAGATCAGCTTCGCGGCGAACCTGTTCGGCATGTGCGAGGAAGAGCATGCCGGCGGGGCGATTGCGTTTCCCGCGTACGTGCTGGGGCCGCAGTTTTACGCCGGACGCACGGTGCTGACGAAAAAAGTCACGTTCACCGAGGCGATGCGCTGGCTGGGGGATCGCGTGCGGATCCAGCCCGAAGGGTACGCAACCGATAAGAAGTACGCCGACATTTTCTACGTGCCCGAGAATGCCGAATTCAGCGTGCGCGAAAGTTCCGTGAAGTGGCAGCGCGCGAGCGGAGAGTGGCACCAACTGACGCTGCGCGCCGGCGAAACTTACGTGCTGCCCTGGGGAACCAAACTGCGGCTGGAAAAGCAGACGGGCGGGACCGCATGGCGGCTGGTGGCGTCGCGCGCGGACGGCATCTTGTGTCACAAGCCTTGCACGGTATCGGGCGGCGGGAAGTCGGAGATTTCGAAATCCATCGGCAGCATTATCTTGAAGGGGCCGATCTTCGTCAGCGATTATCACAGCGACATTGAGCAGGTGGCGGAGATCTTGAAGAAAGATTTTTCCGGCATCTACAGGCGCGCGCCTTCGGTGCAACGGGCCAAGCGGCCCATTCTAAGTCCCGAGCGGTCACTCGGTTCGGTGATCAAGCTGATGACCGTTTCGCCGGATTACACCGACGAACACAATGAGTGGCTGCGGACGGTGCCCGAGACGGTGCGGCAGCTTCTGATTACGGTGAAGCGCTACTACCGGCTGGATTGGAGTGAGGACTGGCGCGGGCATTTCAGCGTGGACCGCATCAACGGGCTGCTGGGGCATGAGCTGAAATTCGAGAATCAGAAGATGGTGGGGAACTACCTGCGCATGGGGTACGACCCGAACGGCGCGTGGCGCATCTACAAGCTGCGCCCGGACTTTAATCCGGCGGATAAGGTGCAGGTGGAAGACGATATCACGGCGTCGGTGGTGCTGCCGCGCGAGAGCTTGAGTCATCTTGACCCTGAGTATCCGAACCTCAGTGTCAAGTTGGTTCAGAATTGCGAGCAGTTACTATTTCAGCGTCCCGACGATGCCATTCATCGGGGATTCGATAAAGATGCCGAAGCCGACTTAGCGTCTCCGGGGACATTCATCTCGAATTTTGAGCCGATCACGGCGGAGGGCTGTCAGGCGCTGGTGGATCAGGTGGTGGACTTCGATAAGTACACGGAGCCGATGAAACGCCTGCTGAAGCACTTCGCGGCGAGCGGGCCGACTGAGTTTGTAGTGTCGTCGGCGCATCCGCGCATGGTGGACGGGAAGCCGTCGAAGAATCCGCGGTATTTGCAGAAGCGGCCGGATCTGGTGAATCCGCGCAGCACTTATCTGGCGGAGATTGGGACGCGGCTGGCGCGGGAGATTCCGGCGGACTCGCGGGTGTATTTTCCGGTGAATGCGGTGCTGGCGGGGCGGCGCAATAATCCGCCGGATGCAAAGGCGGGGATTCCGCCGCTGGCCGTTTACAACCCGATTCATTATCAGGAACTGCCGGAACTGTTCATGGATTTCATTTGCAGCTTGACGGGCAAGTCGCCATCGACGACTGGGTTCGGGAGCGAGGGCGCCCTGACCAAAGGCCCGTTCAATGCGATGCCGCCGGTGGTGGATATTAACAACGCGCTAGTGTCGGCGATTGTGACGGGGTATGCGGGATTCACGACGGCTGCCGGGCACGTGGGGCCGAACTATCGCGTGGATCATGACAACTCCATGCTGGTGCCGGAGCTGTGGTGCCGGATGCGGGTCGCCGAGCGCGATCCGGAGTTTCTGATTAAGTGCGGGTATCTGGAGAAGGTTGGGGACTTCGAGTTAGACGGGCGCACGGTGCTGGCGAGCCGGTTGGGGTATCGCATTACGGCGGCATTCGTGGACCGGTTCCTGGGGCGGATATTTGAAACTCCGGCGGCGGTGTTTACGGAAGAACTGCTGCGTCCGGAAACGCAGGACTTGGCGGTGTATGCCGAGGGTGTGAACGCAATTATCGATGCGCAGCGGACTGAAGCGCTGAACTATTTCGCGGATGGAAGCGTGGAGCAGGCGTGTCCGCCGATCAAGGCGCTGCTGCACATCATGGCGTACGGGGAGCTCGAGGGTATGCGCGAGAATGATAAGAAGTTGAGGTCGATGTTCACGCGGGAGTATCTGCTTGGGAGCGATTGGTATCTGGAGCGGTTGCGCGCGAAGCAGGTAGTGGATGTGGCTCTGTGGACGAGGCATGAGCAAGCCGCGGCCGATTCGGGGCGCGCTGAGTTAGCGGAGACGGCGCGGGCGCACTTAGCGCATGTGCGGAGCGATTGGTATCTGAAGGAACTGGTGGGTACGATCGGTGCGGATCCGTCAGTGATGGCGTGGTGACGGGACGTGGAGGAATAGTTTCTTGGTGTTGAATGAAAACAGCCCGAAGGCTTAGTATTAAGAATTCACACAGCAATGGTTTGCTTTTCTCTTTCGGCGATCCCGCGCTAACTTCTCGAAGCGGATTCGGCAATGACTGAGAACGAATTTTCAAATTACCGAGACTCGGTTCGCGCCCAACATACCGAAGCTGTCTTTATACCTCGCCAATTCATTTCGCGGGATGATTGGGATCGTGCCTGCGGCGAAGAGTACATCCGTCTTCGTGGGCTCTTTCGCGAGTCGAATCCGGACATCCAAGCCATCCTTCAGCACGATCGTGTTGTCCTCATAGGGGAACCGGGCATGGGGAAGACAGCGTTAGCCCACGCTTGCATGCTCCATTTCGCGGATAACTCGTCCTTTGCCAGTTTTGTGTCTCTGTCTGGATACACCGGCGATCTACGTCAACTCTTTGCTGGGCTAGATATAGCGGCCGCCGACGTGGAAGGGCGACCCCTTGCTCGAGCGTATGTGCTCGACGGGCTTGATGAGGTTGCTGGAGAATTACGGGAACAATTTCTGTCGGAATTGTTTGCGATGCTTGGCCTAGCTCCTAACGCGACCGTTGTACTGACCTGTAGGCAGGCTATCTATGAAGGTTTGCGTAATCAAATCCCGCAAACGTTTCACGAATTCTATCCCCTCGGTTTTAAATCGGATGACGTGTTAGCTTACGCGGCAAAGCGCGGCTTGGATCCCAGGCTTTTAGACTCCGAGCTTCACAGGGCTGATCTTTGGCTGGAAGCGTCGATTCCTTTCGTGCTTCGTACGTTGGTCGACGTTGTTCTGCAACAAGGAAAACTTGAGGCGACGCGCAGCGAAAATCTTGCGCTTGTCACAGACGGGCTGTTGGAAAAAAGATCAAAACTGGGTGTGGCCAAACTGCGTAAGGCTCTCCAGTTGCTCGGCCTTGCAATGGAACTTTACAGCAAAAACGAGCTGACCGAAGCTGATGCCGTTCGGCTGCTTTCAAGTCAACTGATTATCCCACCCGACGAAGCCCAACAAATTGTCAGTGACTTAGCCCTAACGGTCTTACTAAGGCTGCCTCATGGCATTCGCTTCCAGGTGAGGTCCTTCGGAGAATATTTTGCCGCTAGGCAACTAGAGCATGCTCCGGTGTCACAGGTTCTTTCCTACGCTCGGTTCAGAAAAACTTACGTTCTCAACCCGACTTGGGGAAATACCATCAGCTATTTGATCGAGATGCACCCTCGGGTTCGCCAATTCTTCGTCCGCAATGAGCCTGAATGGGTTTTACCTTCCTCGGTGGCGGCACTCACACCAGATCAGAGGGAATACTCTGCCCGAGGCATTCTAGAAAAGCTGGCTGGGCAGGGCCGGTTTCTTCTTAACGATCATTCGATCAACTACAATCGCCTTGCGAATCTTTTGACCAAGACAGACTCGAGTTGGCTAAAGCCTCAAACCTTGAGTAAGAATACAGTCACGCGGTCGAATGCATTATTGCTTCTCGGTCTTCTTCATGACCCGGAAGTTCTGAGAGAGGCGCTGACGATCGTCCATGATCAAAACTCAGAAATTGCGCTTCGTAGGGTTTCGTTTGTGGTCGTTAGCGTTTGTGGCTCGGCGGAGCTAATTCCGGACATACTGAAGTCCACGAGCGAGAAAGACCCTCTCTTTAGGATGTGCTTGGATGCTGCAGTATCCTTGATGACACCGGCGACGTTGCCTCTTGTTATGCCAAAGTTGACCAGGTCGACACTGCAGAACTTGGAAATCCGCTCGCGTGAAATGCTGGTAGCTCTCCTAGATTACTTCCTTGCCAACCCAGAACCGTTTCACAAGCATGATATGGCAAGTTACCTTTCTAACGTATGGCCACTTCTTACGCAATACCATGATGACGATATCCTAGTTAGAATCGGTCTTCTATTCGCGAATTGTGGGCGTCACGGAATTTATGAACCGGCGCTTGACCCGCAGCCCGATCTGCTGAATGCTGTGAAGGGCCACGATTCTGGCGGCATTGTAAGCCGTACGGCCCTGGAAGCAATTCTACGAGACGGGCTCCCATTTAGCTTTTGCATGTTTACTGTGTCGCAGCTCTGCACGGTGACCACTGCCGAGTGGCTACTTCAACAAAACCCACCCCCGCAATTGATCCTTGATCTCGCATCTTGCGCTAGCGCCGCTGTGCGGGAGATCCTCCGACCGGCGACCGCAGGTCTGATCGAAGCTCAAGACTCGTTGCGTGAACAAGCCCAAGTGCAAGAGGCGCAACGGAGAACGCTCGACGCAGCTACCGGTAAGCGGAGCGACACTGTCATTCGCGAATCTGATGATCTGACTGAGGTTCTGGGGGCTTTTTCGGAGAGTCCTCACGCTCGGTGGCCGCAGTTAGACGATGCTCGCAAAGTCTGGTTGGCAACACGCATTGAAAAGCTGTTAGTGAAGGCAGACGCCCTCCACAACGTTAGGTGGTTCAGTGAGTGGCGAGTTGAGTACCCAGGTACTCTCCGAACTGTTGAGATTGTTTCCCATTACGGGTTGATGCTTGTGGACGATGTGGTTATGGTCCACTCTCTTCTCGCTCTCGAAGCTAACTTATTGACTGAGTACCATCGAAAACGGCCATTGAGTTTCCGGGCGGTAAATGAGTTCGAGCGAATTCTTAACGATCCAGCACTTCCCACTGGGGCCGTTTCCCACTTTGTCAGCTTCACACAAAATGCAAAGTTAGAATCGCCTAAAATTTACGAAGGCTTACATCGCATCGCCACTGCGGCTGACGCTATAGAAACCAACCGCAACTGGGCGGCTGCTGCGCTTGCTCAGACCCAGTGTCCAATTGATGTGCTGCTTTCTGCTCTGCATGCGGCGCAGGGTGTGAGAATCAAAACGGTCTTTGTGGATGCCTTGATTGACCGCCAGCATTTGCCAACCATTTTCGAGCGGCTCAATCGATTACCCGCAGATGATCAAGACTTCAAGCCGATGGAACGTCCCTTCCCGGAAATAACCGATCTCAATTGGGTCGGAAAAATCCGCGCTCCTGAGATTTGGAATATGCTTGCGAATCTGCGAAAACGGTTGCTCCGTCTGGCCTTGCCGAACCTGGTCGGGATAACTGAGAGCGCGTTGGCTGGAATCGACAAAAAGCGGCTAATTGAATTGTTAAGCGAACAACTTCCGGATACTCCGGAGGCTTGGCGAGAGTACACGAAAACTCGCATTGCCTCATATGAGCGCGAGCGAAGGTTCGAACAAGCAACGGCAATAACTTTTGATGAGGTGCTTCTTCGACTAGGTGATTTTACAAACGAATATCGTGTTCGGTTGTTGTGCGAAGGGTTGACTGACGAGCGTGTCTTCAGATTCTTGCTGGACTCGAAGAGCTTGAACTCTGTAGGTATTCACTCTGTAGGTGGGTGGGGGTCAGTTCGCAGTTCGATGTTCGACATATATTGATGGTTTTCAATACGCCGTTCTTGTTCTGGATGGAAACAACGGCCGAGACCTTAAGAACGACTGTCGGCCTATCAAGCCCAAAATTATGCCGCTTATCGATAAAATCGAGTCATCTGGCGTTTCGGTACGTATATTGAATAGATATGGGATTGAGAATTACTTCAGCAGAACCGCTCTAGAGCGGGTGTTGGGGAGAGATCTGAGCGGCCAGTTTCCGTTGGATCAAACCCGTTCCATATTAAAACAGATCAACGGATACGACAAGAGCATGGCGGTAGACGTTCTCAAACATTTAGCGGCCTCAGATTTCGATGGGACTGATGTTGCAATCGTAATCGAAGAAATCCAAAAGCATATCGAGAAAAACATGCTATGAATTTGCCAACGAGAGCGGAATAACGGAATGTTAGTCCTCCTTAACTTCCACCCCGAATTTCTTGGCTGCGGTTTTGATACGCTTCCACGCTGCGTCCTTTTCAGCTTGGGTCACCCCGGTAACTTGATCGAAACGCGCGATGGCGTTGCGCACGTGGGCGGCATCTTCCAGCGGTTCCTTGCGCTGTTTCGGGAAGGCGAATTGGGTGGTGGAGATCTTGTCGCGCTTGGCTTCGGTGAGTTTGCTCATGCCCAATTGCTGAGCAAATAACGTGCCTTACTTGCGCGGATAGGCTGGAGGCATCAGCAGGGTCAAGGCGTCGGGCGCGATTCGGATATTCGCGGGCAAGCGGCCCACGTGCTCTCCATCGGCTTGCAAATGTACGCGATTGCCGTTCGTCGGACTGAGCGAAATTTCCGCGGCGCGGTGAATCGAGACGCCGGACATCCCCTTCAGCGATTTTGTCGTGATGCCGAATAGGTATTTGACGTATAGCATCGACCTCCGGCCTTCGAAAAGCACAACCTCGAACTCGTCGTCCAAAAGGGTGACGCTTCGGGCGATCTCGAAATCGCCGCCATAGTTCCGCACCTTGGTGATGAGCGCGAATGAGCAGCGGCGCGCTGTGCCGTCGATGGTGACATCAAACTCTTCCAGATCGTGCCCGAACTGGCGGAAACCGGCCAGCCAGTAAGAGAGCTTCCCGACGCGCTGCTTCAAGGGAAGATGCACGTCGTAGACGATTTTAGCGTCGAGGCCGGCGCCTGCCATCAAGAGAAAATGGTGGGGGCGGCCCTCGGCGTCGTCGAAATGTCCCAGAGAGATGCGGCGCGGCTCCCAAGTATCCAGCTTTCCGGCGGCGGCATGCAATTTGCGGGGAATGGCCATCTCGTTGGCCAGCACGTTAGCGGTTCCGGCTGGAAGAATCGCCAGCGGAAGTTCGGAACCCGCTAGTCCTTCGACCACTTCGTTGATCGTGCCATCGCCCCCGGCGGCAATCACCAGATCGGTGCCATCGGCGAGGCATCGGTGCGCGATGCCCCCCGCAGTCCGTGGGCCGGTTGTGGGCAGCGATTGGACCGTGTGCCCCTTATCGCGCAGCACCTGCTCGGCAAGCTTGAGACGGTGCATTCTGGTGCCTCGGAAGCCGCCTGCAAATGG
>JANYJA010000233.1 GCA_025358575.1 Terriglobia bacterium | reverse complement strand
GCGGGATAAGGGCAAAAGCAACGACCCTAAATTCACCAGGGGATAATATCACAGAAATTGCGGAGTCCAAGAAAGTTTGGTGCATAATTGCTTCATGCGGAAACTGATCCTTCTTCCCATGATCGCGTCGGCGGTTTGGGCTGGCGCCCCCGCGCCGACCTTCTACAAGGACGTGCTGCCGATTTTGCACAAGAACTGCCAGGGGTGTCATCGGGCAGGCGAGGCCGCGCCAATGTCGCTTCTGACCTATAAGGAAGCGCGACCTTGGGCGGCGGCGATTTCCGAAGCGGTGCTCTCGAAGAAGATGCCGCCTTGGGGCGCGGATAGCGCGGTCGGGAAATTCTCAAATGACCGCTCGTTGTCGGATAAAGATATTCGCCTGATTGCCAATTGGAGCGCGGCGCGGGCACCGGAGGGGAATCCGAAAGATGCGCCAGCGCCGCTGCACTTTGTGGAGGGATGGAATATCGGCAAGCCGGATTTGGTGGTGCAGATGCCGAAGGCTTACGAGATTCCTGCGCGCGGCACGGTGGAGTACACCTACTACGTGGTGCCCAGCGGATTCACCGAAGACAAGTGGGTAAGCGCGGTTGAGATCCGACCGAACAATCGCGCGCTCATTCACCACATTATTGTGTTTGTGCGCGAGCCGGACTCGAAATGGCTTCCGGATGCGAAACCGGGAGAGGCGTATGTGCCGCCTCTTGTGAAAGACGAGAAGACAGGGAACGAGAGTCGCGACGATGGGCAGCAGGGAGAGTTTCTGGTGGGCTATGCGCCTGGAGTTCCACCGGAAAAGCTCGATGCGGGGCAGGCCAAACTTATCAAGGCTGGTTCGGACTTGGTATTTCAAGTGCATTACACGGCGAACGGAACGGCCGGGCGCGACCAGAGCAAGGTCGGAGTTATTTTTGCTAGTGAAGCTCCGAAGGAGCGAGTTTTAACCGCGGGGGCAGCGAATGGGGATTTTGCGATTCCTCCGGACAATGCGAACTATCCGGTGAGTTCGAAGTTGACGTTCTACGGAGACGCAACGATTCGGTCGTATGCGCCGCATATGCACATGCGCGGGAAGAGTTTCCGTTTCGAGTTAGTGAAGCCCGATGGCACGCGCGAAACGCTGCTCAACGTGCCGCATTACGACTTTAACTGGCAACACAGGTATAGGCCCGTAACGCCGCTGAAGGTGACGGCTGGAACTACGATTGAATGTTTCGCGACCTACGACAACTCGGCGAACAACCCTTACAACCCCGATCCGAAGAGCGAGGTCCATTGGGGCGATCAGACGTGGAATGAGATGATGATCGGATTCATGGATGTCGCGTTCGAGGCCAAGAAGACGCCAGGCGATATCTTTTCGGAGACGAAGCCCGAGGCGCAAACAGCGGGATTGAAGCCTTAAAAGCTAAAGGCCAGCGTAACGAACGGATAGGTGTACGAGTGTCCGGGGCTGGCCTTTTTCAGAAATTCGCCGGGGAACAGATGTCCAATACCGGCGCCGAATAGAGTTGACTTGTTGAAGGCATAGAAGCCCTGGACGTCGAGTTCCTGCCCGACGTGCGTGCCGGCTGAGCCATCCAGCTTGCGAACCATCAGTGCGCCAGACGCCGCGTAGAGACCGTCACGCGCGCTGGCCAGCCAATAGTCGTGATAGACGACAGCGCTGGTCATCTTGTGGCGGGGCGTGAGCTCTATTCCGGTGCGGAGATCCTTGATATTGCGCCAGCCGACTTGGTCGGCGAGGCCGTATTTATCGTGGGCCGCGGGATAGAGTTGATCGAAAGTGCCGCGGCTGCCGTCTTTGGGGTTTTTATCGCCAGTGGCGTAGTTGTATTCGATCAACATGCGGGGCTTCCAACGGGCTGCGGCGAGGGTGTATCCGGTGACCCAATGACCCGCCCATGCGCCGATGCTGGCTTTGCCAGCGAAACCAGTTTGCGCGGCGATCTCGGTGCCGTAGTCCAAGCCACCGCGAACCTTGCCGACCCAACGGAATCCGGCCGTCTTCATATCTTCATTAGCGATTTTGCCAAGCTCGGTTTTGACGCGCGGAATGAGACGCCAGAATATATAGGGCTCAATGGCCGCTCCGGGGACGAGCTTGTCGATGCCGCCATATAGACCGTGCAGATTGCTGCCTTGCAGGTGATGATCGGGTGCGCCATCGACTTGCACGACAACCGAGCTGGCGAATGCGTCGAGACGATAGCCGCCGGAGCGAAGGGTGAGCCGCACGGCGTCGAAGGTGCGGGCGTTGTTGGTCCAATTTGTGCTTCCGACGAGACGCTGGTCGCCGAGATTAATTTCCTGACGTCCGACGCGAATTCCGATATTTTTCTTGTCGGAGTCGCCGATTTCAATGTAGGCAATGCGGAGGTCGAAAGTGTTTTGGTAGGGCGGTCCGTAGGGTTTCAAATTTTTCCAAAAGACGCGCGAATCCTGCGTCTGGGCAAAGAGCTTGAGCCAGCTCGCGGGGCGTAAGAGCAAGTCAAGGCGAAGGCGGCTTAGCAGATAATTGTCGTCGTTGGATGGCTTGAACGCGGCACCTTCCTGACCTTCGTTGCGGATGCGATATTCGCCAGACAGGCGAATCCAGGACGGGAGATTCTTGTTGAGTTCGTCGCTGGGCGCGGCGGCCCTGGGGGCGGGCGGCGCGGACGGCTGCGCGAAGAGCGCGGAGGCGAAGACTACGGATGTTAGCAGCGTTTTCACGAGACGGTTCCTTTCACATATCGAGTGAGAGGACGGCTGGGCCCCGGGCTTATTCGATGTAACTAAGTTAGCGGTTTGTGGGGCCAACCGGCAAACTTGGAGATCCGATTGTTTCGAGGGAACAAAATATAGCTAGAACGCGAAGCGCAACTGAAAATCGATTCGACGGTTATTGCCGCTGCTTCCGCCGGGGCCAAATCCTCCGCCCAGGGAGTTCGCCTTGCCGAATAGCGGAGATGACAGCGTTCCGATGTACTGACCGGGATTGACCGTATTCAGCAAGTTGCGCGCGGAGATCGACAGGGTCAGGTTGTAGCGCTTATCGGTTCCGCCGCCGCCATCCATTCCGCGCATTCCGCCGCCCATCATCATTCCACCGGGACCGCCGCCGCGAGAGCCCCCGCGAGGGCCACCACCGCCGCCATCCGAACCGCCGGCGGGTCGGTTGCTGGCGCTCTCCCCGAAGCCCCATGTTTTCGAGGCGCGCAAGTTAACGGTGAACGAACTGGGGCCGTTGCCGTAATTGCGAGGGATGAGGGCAGCACCGGCCTGGGGCCGAGTATTGAAATTGCCAAACGGGGTGCAGAGCGAGTAAAGTGCCGAGCAATCGGTGGCGAAGGAAGGCCGATCCGTGAATACGGCGTCTCCGTTGAGGTCGTTTCCCGTGGTGATGTTGAACGGGGAACCGGAGCGCGCGATGACAAACGGATTGAAGCGAACACCATGAAGCCATTTCGCGCCCATGGAGCCACCGAGGACAAAGCGATGGCGCACGTCAAGCGCGGAACGGCCGTACTCGTCGCTCAAATTATATTGGTTCGCTGGAAAGGTTCCCGCACCGTCCGTATTGCTCTTGGCGTGATTAAAAACATAGAACGCGAAGATGGTGAGGTTCTTACTGAAACGGCTGTTCAGGTTGGTGATGAGCTGATTCTGATTGAGAAGCCCATCGGACTCGTAGTTATAGATATTGCCGCCGCCAAAGGGCCGCACGCCCAGGGGAGTTGAGGCGGAAATGGTTCCGGGAAGGGGCGCGTTGATATTGCGCGATCGAAACAGATGGGTAGTGTGAGAGTTGGTGAACGTGACGGCCATGGTGGTGTTCTTGGGCAACTGGCGCTCAACGCCGATCGCGCTCTGCAGGGTCTCGGGAGCACGCAGAGCGCGATCGACCTGATGTTTGGTCTGCGGACGCTGCTGGGCATTCAGAGCGGCAATATTCGGGACGATCGGAAAAAACGCGGGGTTCACGATAATGAACTGCTGTTGATTGATGCCGTTAAAGCGCACGGCGTCTAAACCCAAACTTTCCGAAAAACGGTCGTAGAAAAGCCCGGTGCCACCGCGGACGACAGTCTTTCCCTGGCGGCCTTTCTTGCCATCGGGCGACCAAGCGAAACCGAAGCGCGGAGCAATGTCGCGCCAGTCGTGAATGTTGGTTTGGGTCTCATAGCGAAGCCCGAAGCTCAGCGTCAGGTTCTGCTTAAGGCGCCAATCGTCGAGGAAAAAAACGCCGACATCGGTTTGATTCAGGAGAGCCACGGGATTTCCGCCTGCAATCGAAAACTGGGATGCGCCGCCGCCGCGCTGGCGGATCTCGGAGGCGGTGAGTCCCTGGTTTTGAAACAGGAGCGTGCGGCGATATTGCTCGAGTGAACTGATGTCTTGCAGCACAGGCTGTCCGCTGGAATCGAGCGCAATTTGGTTATTGGAATCCAATTGGGGGCCACGGCCCCCGGCGAAGACAAAAGTTCCGCCAAAGTTCTGGGGCGACGACGTGTCTAGCGTCACGGTGCGCGCGCGGGCGCCAAACTTAATGGAATGGGCGCCCTGCGCAACGGAGGTGTAGTTTTGAATTTCGTAATGTTTTTGAAGGTTGAAGGCGTTGCCTACCTGCGAGCTGCCGGTGCTAAAAGCATCCTGAACCAGGATGGCCGCGATGGCATTGTTGCCTACCTGACCGTTACGGTCGTGCAGATATTGAAAGCGCGTCTCATTAACAACCTTGGCCCCTAAGACCGCCGTTTCAGTTAACTGAACGCGGTGGCCGTCGTTGGTGGTATTGTACGCGCGGGAAAGCAGATTGAAAGTGCCGACACCGGCATCCCGCAGGGTGTTTCCTTCGTAAGAGTAGCGGGCCACCAGTGTGTTGTTGGAATTTAGCTGGTAATCGATGCGCGGGCTAAACTCGTTGCGCCGATTGGGCGTCACCACAGCTTGCTGGATCTGTATGGGATTTAAATTGGCATCCAGCGTGGTGGCGTTGATGATGGCATTATCGTCAACTTCGCGGCGCTCAAAATCCACAAAGAACGAAGCTTTCTTGCCCATAGGGCCGCCGATGTTTCCTTCGTATTGGCGGGATTGAAAGCTGGGTTTGTTGGTGGCAAATGGATTCCGGGAATTGAAGAACGCGTCTGAATCGTTAAACATCACCTGACCGCGCACCTTGTCGGAGCCCGGTTTAGTCAAAATTTCAATGCGGCCAAAGCCGAGCCGGTCGTACTCGGCCGAGAAAGGATTTTGATTGATGCGGATTTCGCGGATGGAGGACTTTGGGGGAAGGCGGCCGCCGGTGAACCCGTCGATATAGATCTGGCCGCCGTTGGGTCCGGCGGAGGGTCCGGCGAGAGCTTGCAGATCGGAGGCGAGATCGTCGGGATCGTCCGGAAGCGCATCGAGATCGGTGCCTTTGAGGACGAGTTGGCCGGCATTTGCGGCGGCGTCAACGCTTACGGTTCCAACGGCCTCGGCTTGAACCGTGACCTCTTGTTTGGAGACTTGAAGAATGAGCGGAATGGTCAAAGACGTGGCGCGTCCGCCATTGACGGCGACTTTCCGATTTTCGAACTGGCCGAAGCCGTTGGCGACCACGCGGACGGAGTAAGTTCCGGGGGGCAGGCCGGAAGCACTGAAGGCACCTTGTTCGTCAGTGGAGAGCGTCTTAGCGAACGAACCAGCGCCAGTTAGGAACACGTTGGCGCCTGGAATGGACGATCCTGAACTGTCGGTGACTTGGCCGCGAATAGTGCCGCCGGGCTGTTGCGCAACGGCAAGGGCGGCGAGAAAAGTAATCAGTGGGATGCAGAGAGCTGCGCGGCAACACTTCGAGATAAGAGACATAAGCATGTTTGATTTGGTATGGCCGACTAAATCGTCGTTACTACTGCGGCGCGGCCATCTCAAAATTCCAGGCGCCACCGACGGGTTGCTGTCCACCATTGGGGGCAGCGGTCAAGAGGGGTTCGACGCCGGCGAGAAGCGTGATCGCGGTCATCTCGTTGGGATTGGCTCCGGCACCGCTGGCGACCATGATGGCGTCGCCCGGTTTCAAATCGGAAAGAGCAATGGCCGGAACGCGCGCCAGAATCTGATTGATATCGGGGCGTCTGCTCCCCGGGCTACCGGGGCCCATGCGCGGACCATGGGCGCTGGGACCCGCGTCGGGAATTATGACGCTGCCAGACGGCGGCGGGGCCGCGGCGGAAGGGGGCGCAAGAGGAGCACCGCCAGCACCTGGGCGATTGCCTTGCCAACTGCCCGGACCAACGGGTCCATTGCCAGAACCGGGGGCGCCGCCCGCCTGCATCCGTGCCATGAAGCCGGCCATCTGAAGCGGCAAACGCTTTAGCGTGGTATCGGAATTGACCGTGATCGTTATCGGCTTTTTATTCAAAAGATTGGTGGCTTTTACCTGGTTTGCAGCAACATCCACCGAGATGATGGTGGCGGCAATATGGTTGAACGATCCCGAGATGATTTCTTCAGGAGTAATATGCGCGCCATCGTCGCTTTTGTTTCCAAGCACACGCATGGTGTCGCCAATTTTCAAAGCCGCAAACGTGCTGGGCTTGGCGTCGGCAAAACGAACTGAATCGGGAGCGTACCGGCGGTAATTGGCTTTATCGGAGGAGTCGACCAGGATGTCGGCTTTCTCGGCGCCTCGCAGTGCAAGGACTACGGTTTTCGCGGCGGGATCGATGGCTTTAATGGTGCCAATCACGCCACGCGTTTGCCACTCGGCTTGCGTTTTTTCGTAATGCTGCACCAACTCGCTCTTGCTCATGATCATGACCGAAGTGGCGGGCGCGGGGGTGCTGTCGGCGGACTTGCGGGAGCGAGCGTAGATGCGGTCGCCGACGCCGACATCGGAAACGGTGATTTTGGTGGCTTTCTTCAGGTCTTTTTCGCCGGGAGGGACGCGCAGATAAAGCGTTTTTTCATCCAGCAGGACGGTCGCTGGGGTGCCAGCGTCGGTCTTGATGGTGATCTGTTTAGCGGGCGAGTCGATCGCCGTAACTTCGCCGAGGAGTTTATTGAAGGCGTCGGCCTTGGGAGCCGGGGCAGCGGCATCCTGCGGCGTGGCAGTCGCCGCGCCCGGAACGAGGATGACCGCGCTGGATACTAAGGCAAAAATGGTGGACTTATAGAGCATGCAAGTTGTAAGGCGATTCCGAGCCAGAAAAGGTAACCAACCCCATTGTAAAGAACGGTTAAGCCTAGATGGGCGTAAGATTGAGGACAGTGGAGGTGCCGGATGGCGAGCCGCTGTGCTCTGATCTTGTTTACTTCGCTCATTTTGAATGCTGGCAGCCCTGAAGTGGAGCGGGCGGTTGAGGCTGGACGTTCGCTCTCGGAGGGCGACGCGACCCGGCTAGAGGGCGTTCTTCAGTCCGACCCCGAAAGTTTGATGGCCCGGGCAAGTTTATTGGGTTATTATTCAACCCCCAGGCCTGCCTTTGCCCGAAACAACCTGGTCAGGCATGTGGGATGGGTGATTGAGCATCACCCTGAGTCGGATCTGGCGGGGCTCGGCCAGATTCAAGCGGCGGCAAACGACCCACGCGATTTTGACGCTCTAAAAAGGCTTTGGCTGGCGTCCGCGGATCAATTTCCAAACGATTCCCGTGTGCTGGAAAATGCGTCAAAGTTTCTAGACCCCCTGGATTTGGCCGATGCGGTGCATTTGGAAAAAAAGGCTCTTGAATTAAGACCAACCGACCGAGCGATGTCGGGACGCTTGGCAACGCTGCTGGTTAACGCGCTGCAGAGTTCCGATGGCACTCTAGCTGTGGAAGCACGCGAGAATCTAGCGACTTGTTCCAGCGCCGAGCTTTGCGGAGTAGCAGGCGGACTGTTGGGCGGGCTGGCGGTTGAATATCATCCGCTCGCGGAAAGTTTAATCGCTCGGGCCAAATCGATGGATCCAAATTTTGTTGTATCGATGCCGCTGGGGATGGCCGCGAATGCTCGGAGGATTCGAATCGGGGCCAACGTCCAGGAGAGCAGTATCGTCAGGTCGGTACCGCCGATTTACCCGCCCCTGGCGAAGCAAGCGCGAATTCAAGGAACCGTGCGCATGAACGCGGTTATAGGCAAAGACGGGAAAGTCGAAAATCTGACGCTAGTGAGCGGGCATCCGCTGCTGGTAAATCCAGCCATGGAAGCCGTCCGTCAATGGGAGTATAAGCCGACCTTGCTGAATGGCGAACCCGTAGAGGTGATAACGACGGTTGAGGTGAGTTTCTCGCTGTCCCAACAAGAAACGGGTGATACCTCGCCGAAACAGTGAAATTCGGCAAGTATAATCGGGTTGTGAGATCTGTTCTTCGTTATCTAGCGCCTATGTTGGCCGCGCTGATTTTGTTGAGTTGCAGTCGCGACCCGGATGTCGTCAAAAAGAAATACCTCGACAGCGGCAACAAGTATTATGACCGGGGCAAATACAAAGAGGCCTCGATTATGTACCGGCGCGCGCTGAATAAAGACCAGAAATTCGGCGAGGCCCATTATCATCTGGCCCTTACCGCGCTGAAGCTGGGACAGATTTCGAACGCCGCCTATTCGCTGCGGCGAGCAGTGGAACTGATGCCGCCAGGAACCTCCGACGCGAATGACGCTTCACTCAAGCTGGCGGAAATACTTCTGCAAGCTTACGAAACCTCGGAGATGGGGCCGCGCGACCTTCCCCTGATTGTGGAAGTGCGTCAGATGACCAGCGCGATGAAGGCCAGGAACCCGAACACCATGGAGGTTCACAAACTCTCAGGCGATCTTCATCTAGTGGACGCGGTGGAACAGTTCCGTAAACAGGATTCGGTGGCTTCCAAAAAGGCTATGGAAGACGCCGCGGTGGAATATCGCCAAGCGTTAAAGATTAAACCGGACGACAAGGTGGTCACGCTGGCGCTGGCGCGCACGCTGGGCGGCTATGGAGAGACAGCGGAAGCGGAAACGCTGTATCGAAAGCTGATCGACGGCGACAAAACGATGTTGTCGGCTTACAGTGAGTTGTATAAACTCGAGATCGGCTTGAAGAAGATACCCGAAGCCGAATCGGTCTTGAAACAAGCGATCTCGAACAACCCAAGCGCGTATCAGATTCAATTAATGCTGGCGACGCACTACTTCAGCACGCAGAATCGCGTTGAGATGGTGAAGGTGCTGGATCAGCTCAAAACGCACGTGAAGGAATATCCGGCGGCCTATATGACGGCGGGGGATTTTTATTTCCGCATTGGCGACATGGATGAAGCCATCCGGCAATACCAACAAGGCATTGCGAACGATGGGACCAGGAAGATCGATTATCAGAAGCACATCATCGAGGTGCTGACACGGCAGGGTAAGAATCAGGAGGCGTACGACAAGGATCTGGAAATTCTGAAGCAAGATCCAAAAGATCCGGAAGCTCGCGGCATGAAGGCGAGCTACCTGCTTGATAAGGGCGACGTTACGCAAGCCATCACGGAGTTGCAGCAGGTGGTGACAGCGAAACCGGATAATTTCGTAGCCCGTTTTAACCTGGGCCGCGCTCACTATGCGCGGCAGGAATATGAGCAGGCCATTCAACAATTTCAGAAGGCGGTGGAACTGCGGCCGGATTACCTGCGCGCGCGGCTGGCGCTGACGCAGATCGCCTTGATGCGAGGGAACAACGAGGGCGCGCTCAATTACGCCGAAGATGCTGAAAAACGAAATCCGGAAAGCGGAGCGGCCAAGCTTCTCAAGGCCGCGGCGCTGATGCGGTTGCAGCGCTATGACGAAGCGCGCGTTTTGCTGGAGGCGCTGCTCAAGGCCAACCCGCGGCAGCCGGACACGCTGCTGCAACTTGGCCTGCTGAATCTCACGCAAAAGCGCTACAAGGAAGCTCTGGAAGGATTTCAAAAGGCGTATCAAGCCGATCCGAACAATCTGCGTGGGCTTCTAGGCCAGGCGGAAGTGATGATTATTCAAGGCCAGCGCGATCAGGCAATTCAGTTGATCCGGACGGAGAGCGATAAACGGCCCGATAATCTGGCCCTAAAGCAAGAACTGGCGAACGGTTTAATGAAAACGGGTCAGCTGGATCAGGCGCTGATCACGTATCGCGCCCTCAGTGAGAAATACAGATCGAACCCGCACCAGGAAGCCGAGGTATACGCGAATATCGGGCAGGCCTACGCTTTGAAGAATGATTTGCCCCATGCGGTGGAGGCGCTCCGCCAAGCGCAGACGTTTGCGCCGGAAAATATCTTCGTCATGAATTTCCTGGCACAATTGCTAGACCGAACAGGGCAGCACGCCGAAGCGCAAAAATACTATCAGCGGTCGCTTGAGCGAGATCCAAACAATCCGGAAGCTCTGAATAATCTGGCGTTCCTGATGGCTGAGAACGGAAGCAATTTGGACGAAGCTTTGACGCTGGCCAACAGGGCCAAACAGAAGCTGCCGAACTTCACGGAGGTATCCGACACCATCGGATGGATTTATCTCAAGAAAAACCTGAGCAGCAACGCCGTGGAAATCTTCAGCGACTTAGTCAAGAAGGCGGATCAGAACCCGACGTATCACTATCACTATGCGATGGCTCTGATGCAGAAGGGTGACAAGGTAAACGCAGCCAAAGAGTGCCGCGCGGCTTTGGAACGCAAGCCTACGAAAGAGGAAGAAGGTCACATTCGCGAGCTTTTATCGCGAACGGGATCGACGGGATAGGCTGTATAGTCCTTGGGCATGGCGATCCACGCAACGAAATAGCCAATGCCGCCGATGGATGGAGGAAGGATCAGCAGCGCAAGCCAGATAATGCGCATTAGGGTGAGGTCCATTTCGAAATATTCGGCGAACCCGGCGCAAACGCCGGCGATTTTTTTCATCGACATAATGCGTCGAAGTTTCCTCGGCGGACCTGGGACGACCCCGAGTTGAGGCAGGGCGTCGACGGCCTTCCCGCATTTGGAACAATAGACGTCGTTTTCCCGCAGAGCGGCCCCGCACTGGGTGCAAAACATAGCTCGATTAAAACACGAATTTGGCGGCGATCTGGATATAACGCGGGAAGTTGCTTTGGCCGAATGGGATTTGTCCGAAGCGGGGATTACGGAAGTCGGTAACGGGTCCTGGAAAAATCGGCGTGTTGCTTAAATTATAGGATTCTCCGCGAAGTTGAAAGAGGTATTTTTCGCCGATCCAAAAGGTTTTTTCGACGGACAAATTCATTTGCGGCGCTGAGGGAGTTCGAATGTAGGACACCCTATCTGGCGTAGTTCGCAAGCTGTTCGGACTACGCGAAGCATAACAGGAAGAATCGTTGTTGAACCAGCGGGCGGAGCTTCGGTCCGCGACCGCATAGCTCCTGCAGGAGAACACGGCATCGGGGACGTTTACCGGGTACCCGGAGTAATAGGTAAAAATCCAGTCCATCGCCCAGCCGTTCGTGAAATATCCCGCGATGCGGTTCCCGCTATTGAGCCAGCGCCGGCCCCAGCCGATCGGCACATCCCACGTTCCGGCAAACGCGAGACTGTGCGGTTTATCGATGGCGGTCAACTCGTGGACCGGCGATTCGAGAAGATTCCAGGCATTCAAGCGGTGGCTGGCCTCGAAGGATTTTGAGAAGGTGTAGCTGAGGAGGAAAGAGAGAATACCAGCGCTGGCCGAATCCAATACTTTCTTCTCGATCTGGACCTGAAGCGAATCATAGCGGTAACGACCCCACGGGTTGGTGGTGTGAAGAATTCCGAAATAAAGAGGGTAGGGGCGCAACAACTGATACGCGGGCAGGTAGGCAGCGCCGCCCAGTTCGGAAGTGCCGGGGAGAAGACCGGCGAAGGGATTCTTGACCAAGCGGCCAAGGTAGAGAGAATCCTGGTGCCATTTGACGAAGTCCTGGTTACCGACTGGGTCGAGTTGGGCCAGCATGTTATCGTGCACGGTCACGCTGCCGGAATAGGATACATCCGCGAAAATCTTTCCAGGAAGTTCTCTTTGAATTCCCGCTGAGTATTCATAAGTTCTGGGAATCACTCGCTGCCGCCCATCGAAGGCGAAATAGCTGCCGACATCGGTGAGTGAGCTGCGGCTTCCAGGAGCCCGGATTCCGAGCGGGAACGGATCCTGCAAAGAGTACGGGCCGGTGAGCCCGGCGGAGGGAGTGATTCCGTTATCGAACGACGCGTTGTAGGCAGTCTGCTGGCTGAATCCATCGGTGGAATTCAACTGCGTAGCGGTGCGGTAAAAAATCCCCGCGCCAACGCGAAAAACGGTTTTGGGGGCAAAGTTCCAAGCTAAGCCGAGGCGAGGTTGAATGTCGGTCCAATCGGTGTTGTAAGGGCGGCGATGCCCCGGACCGGCAAACAGTTTTCCGCCGTAGAGCGCGGCGGGAACCACTGGATATGGGTACTTCGGATTGGTCGCGTCGTACTGAGTTTTGAGCGTGGCCCAGGTTCGGAGGATAGCATCGCTCAACGGACTCCTGGCTGTAAAATCGAAGCCCTCATTGACACGATTGAATCGCTCCACAAAAGGGATCTGGACATCATAGCGAAGTCCCAAATTCAGCGTCAGATTGGGCCGAACTTTCCAGGTGTCCTGAATGTAAGCGGCAAAATAGGGCCAACTTCTGTAAAAACTATCGCGGTAGTCGACGAAGCCAGAATCGGGCAAACCCAAGAGCAGGTCGGCGACGCCGCTGCCATCGAGCGCGCCTCGATTCAGCAGTGGATATTGCTGCGTCCATTGGCGGGTGAAGGCGAATTCGCCATTGGCGCGGCCCGGCCCGCTGTTGCCAAGGGCGTTATAGGCAAATTCCAATCCAAAGTGAAGAGCATGGCCGTGGCGCACATAGGTGAAACTAGGTGCCAGATCCCACTGATTCTGGGTGCTCCAGGTGTACGAGTTCGAAATGATAGAAGAGTAGAGGTCGAGGTCGACGCGGGGAGCGGTGTCGCTTGGCACCGTGGGTGGGTGCGGCATTTTCAAAATGCCCAGGGATTGCGCCGTCAAACAGGTCAGGCAGGAGCTTTCGGGAAAGTATTCGGTGAAACGCCCGAACGAAGCTCTCAAATCGAAGATGGTAGAGGGAGAAAGGATGTGCGTCCACTCGGCTATATAGTTTTGACTGGTTCGTTCGTTGGTACCGCTCCCGATGGAGGCTGGCCCCGGAAAGCCATTTGAGTTTTGAATCTCGGTGCCATGCTGATAGGTGACCAAGCCGTACAAACGGTCTCGATCCCCAAAATTGTGATCCCAACGGGTGATCGGCTGGATATAAGAATAACGTCCACTGTTACCCGCGGCGAGAAAGTTTTGGGTCAATCCGGTGCCGTTGGGAAGCGGATACAGATCCAGAATCTTCTGCCCGATGGGACTGAGACGCGAAGCGGGAATAACATTCCCAGGAAACTGGTTCCGGATCAAACTGCTGGGACAGGGCACGCCAGCGGGCGAATCGATTCCCGACACGCAACGGCGCACGCTCATCGGATCGAAAACTTTGATGCCGTACTGCGTAAAATTCCGCCCGGTGCGCAGCGCGGCCGGAGGCGTGTCAGCCACCACCGGGAAGGGAGCGATTTCGTTGAAACCCTCCATACTGAAAAAGACGAAGTCTTTATCTTTCCGAACGGCACCGCCGACGGACCCCCCAAACTGATGCGTTATATGCTTTCCGCGAGGAGTGCCTTCGACCTTGTTCTCGCTCGAATTGGCGTCGAAGACGGCGTTGTGAAAAAACTCGTAAAGAGAGCCGTGCCATTGCTGGCCACCGGAACGAAGGGTGGTGTTTACGGTTCCGCCTCCGGTGCGGCCGAATTGGGCGTCGTAGGTGTTGGTCATGACGCGCACTTCCTGAACCGCTTCCACGCTGGGCGCGAGCTGCCACTTGCCGTTGATGCTGATAGGAGCGCCATTCAGCAGGAATTGATTAGTGCCCACTTTGCCGCCGTTAATGACGTACTTGCCGTTGGCGTCCCAGCTTCGCAGCCCTGAGAATCCGTTGGAGCCGTATTGTTCCTGGGCGAACAAGACGCCGGGCGTCAGGCTGATGAGGTTGTACGCCTGGCGTCCGATGAGAGGGAGTTTGTTGACCGCGTCCAATTCAAAACGCTGCATGCGGGAAGCGGTAGATGTTTGCAGCTCATCAGGATCCGCCGATACGGACACATGGTCGCTCATTTCTCCCAATTCAAGCGTCAGCGAAAGCTCGAGGGTGTCGGAGCCGCGCAGAATAATCGAATCTCGGGTCAGCTCCTTAAAACCAGCCGCAGACACCTGGATGACGTAAGTGGCTGGGGCCAGAAAGGTGAGCGAATAGGCGCCGTTGGCGGCGGTATGAGTTTCAACAACCTCCGTGGAGCGTGAAACATGCGCGCGCACAACGGCATTAGGAACACCCGCGTCGGTAGAGTCCGTGACTCGTCCAGCGATGGTAGACCAGGTAGTTTGGCCTGGAGCGGAACTCGCAAAACTAAGGAGCACCGCGCAGATAGGGAATAGAGCGTTCTGCAAGTACTGCCTCGGTGACGATACTGATCGCATAATAGCATCTTTTGTGTACGATTTGCAACCAAAGCACCAAAGCGCTACGGTTAGCTCCTGAATCCACGGATCGGAAAGCCGGTGCTTTATGATACAGGGATGGTTGGACAGCGCCGAATTGGTTCGAAATACAGTTGTGCTTTGGGAATCGGCTTGGCGTGGATATTTTTTTTAGCTAAACCCGTGCAGGCGTACTCAGTGCTGACGCACGAGGCAATTGTCGACACACTTTGGGAAGACCAGATCAAAGGTTTGCTGCTGAAACGCTTTCCAACTGCCACAGCGGACCAGTTAATTGAGGCCCATGGCTACGCCTATGGCGGTTCTATTATCCAAGACATGGGGTACTATCCCTTCGGTTCTCGTTTTTTTAGCGACGTGGTGCACTACGTGCGGACCGGTGATTTTGTCGAGGCTCTAGTGCGCGATGCTCAGGATCTGAATCAATATGCGTTCGCGCTGGGTGCGCTTTGCCACTATGCGGCCGACAATCAAGGACATCCGGTGGCGGTAAACCGATCGGTGCCGATTCTTTACCCGAAACTGCAGGCCAAATTCGGAAACACCGTTACGTATGCCGATGACCCGGCAGCGCACTTGAAAACCGAGTTTGGCTTCGACGTGCTGCAGGTGGCGCGCGGGCGATACGCGCCGAAATCGTACCACGACTTTATTGGTTTCCACGTGTCCAAGCCGCTGCTGGACCAGGCCTTTTTGGAAACATACGATATCCAATTGAAAGATGTCTTCAGGACACTGGACCTGGCACTTGGAACCTATCGCCATTCGGTGAGCTCATTGATTCCGGAAATGACTAAGGCTGCCTGGGCGCTCAAAAAGGGTGAGATCGAGAAACAGACCCCGGGCATCACACGCCAGAAATTTCTCTACAACCTGTCGCGGGCGAGTTATAGAAAGGAATGGGGAAACGACTACACACGGCCCGGAATTTGGGCTCGATTCATCGCATTTTTGTTCCGCATCGTCCCCAAAGTAGGTCCGTTCAAGGCGCTGGCGTTTAAGCCGCCCACCAAGCAGACTGAAGCTTTCTTCGAGAGTAGTTTCGATCTTGCCGTGGACCGCGAAAAGCAGAATTTGGCCGAGGTGAGGGCCGGTCGCCTAAAACTCCCGAACATGGATTTCGATACCGGAAAACCCAGCAGCGCCGGAGAATACTCACTGGCGGACAAGACCTACAGCAAGCTCCTGGCAAAGCTATCGGACAAAAAGCTTGAGGGCCTCACGCCAGAACTTAAAGCTAATATTCTGGAGTTCTATCACGGCACCGTACCTAAAGACGATCCAAAGGCGGCGGCGGCGCTCGAATCGCTGAGAACGACTGGAAGCCCCGTCTCGAAATGAGATTTCTCGGAGTTTTAGTTGTGATGGCGTGTGCGGCGACAGGCTTGCTGCACGGCGCGGACACAGCGATTCGATGCGGGAAGCTGCTCGATGTGCGGAGCGGTGAACTGAAGTCAGGGTTGACGGTGGTATCGCATGACGGCACGATTCGCGATGTGATGAGCAGTTCGCCGGCTGGGATTGCGGTGATCGACTTCTCTGCATACACTTGCCTGCCTGGGCTGATCGATGTTCACGACCACCTAACGAGCGATCCGACAGATTCGGGATATTCTTCTCTCGGCGTTTCGATTCCGAGGCAAACCGTCAAAGGCGTGAAGAATGCCCGTATCACGCTGCTGGCCGGGTTCACGACGGTTCGCAACGTGGGCGCAGATGGGTTCAGCGATGTGGCGTTGCGGGATGGCATCAACGCGGGCGATGTGATTGGCCCGCGACTGCTAGTGTCGGGACCGGCACTTGGGATCACTGGGGGGCATTGCGATAACAACCTGCTTGCGCCGGAGTTTCATTACACGGCCCCGAGCGTTGCCGATGGGCCTTGGGCGGCGCGAACCAAGGTCCGGGAAGTGATTAAGTTCGGCGCCGATCTAATCAAAATCTGCGCTTCGGGCGGCGTGCTCTCGAAAGGCGATTCGCCGGGAGCGCCGCAATATTCCCTAGAAGAGATGCAGGCGATCGTAACGGAAGCTCACAAGCTGGGACGGAAGGTGGCAGCTCACGCGCACGGAACGCAGTCTATTAAGGACGCCATACGGGCGGGCGTCGATTCCATTGAACACTCGAGCCTAATCGACGACGAAGGCATCGCGCTGGCAAAGCAGCATCACACCTATCTGGTGTTCGATACGTACAATCACGAGTTCATCATGCAGCACGGAATCGAAGTGGGGATGCTGCCGGAGTCGATTGAGAAAGAGAGCCACGTGGGGCCGATGCAGTATGAGAATTTTCAGCATGCTTACAAATTAGGCGCGCCGATGGCGTTCGGAACAGACGGCGGAGTGTATCCGCACGGCGAAAACGCGCGGCAGTTTGCGCTGATGACCAAGCTGGGCATGAAACCGATCGACGCCATACGCGCTGCCACGATGAACGCCGCGGAACTGCTTGGGTGGGCGGACCGGGTGGGAGCGCTGGAGCCCGGGCACTTTGCGGATCTGATCGCGGTGGACGGCGACCCTTTATCCAACGTCTCTACTTTGGAGCATGTCCGGGCGGTGGTGAAAAACGGCGAGTTGGTGAAGTAGCCGTCTGGCATGATCTGCCGTTTGATATTCGCGGGACTCTGCGCGATGTTTTGCGCGGGGGCTCAAGACGCGCGGATTCCGGGTGCGCCGATTCGTGGCTACGCCGTGGCAGGCGACGCGCTCTATACGTGGGGTGATCGTCTGATCCGATGGGATCTTACAAATCTTCGCTCGCATTTAGTCACGCGGGGCTGGTTCGGAGAAGGCGGATGCCTGCTTGACGTGGATGGCGATGGGGTGCTCGATGTGGTGGTGACCGAAATCGCGCCGACGCCCGCGCTGGTTTGGTTTCACCCACCTGACGGCGCGCGGCATTTGATTGCCGGCGGCGTGGAATCTAAGGACGTGATCGCGCTTACGCTGCTGGGGCGGCGCGGCGTTCTGCTGATTCACAAAACACAACAGCTTCGGTTTTATGAAGTGCCGGCGGACCTGAGCCGTGAATGGCCGGAGACGGAAATCTATTCGATCTATACGCCATCGCGGGAAGGCGGGCTTGCGATGGCGGATGTGAATGGCGACGGGCTGCCGGATATCTTCGCCGGCAATTACTGGCTGATGTCGCCTGCGAGGTTCGATCTGCCATGGCGGGAGTTCGCGATCGACTTGTGGAACGAGGAGCCGCTTTCGGCCATGCTCCGAGTGGCCGCCGGCACCGCGGGGGCTGGCTTTGGGCAAAGAATCGCGGCGCAGCGTGAGAAGGCTCATGCGCGCTTTGCCTGGTTCGAGATGCCGTCGGATCCGAAGGAACTTTGGATTACGCACCCTATTGCACCGGAGCTGGATTGGAATGCTCCGGATTTTAGATTCATTGGTGACGATCTGCTGGTGGTTGAGCGAGGCGGACCAAATCGCGTGGTGCGGCTGCATCGTGAGCAAGAGCGCTGGGTTCCAAAAGAACTCGCGCGGGTCCCGGGCGCATTGGGCGCGGTCGGATTTAAAGATCGAGCGCTGGTAATAGCGCGCGACCGTCTGACGTGGCTGCGTTGAAGCAAGTGTCCCGCTGAGGGACGTGATAACTTTTCTGAGTGACGAAGATTGCCGTGATCGGACTTGGATTTATGGGGAGCACGCATGTGCGGGCGCTGCAGGGAGTTCGCGGCGCGGAACTGCACGCGGTGGTGAGCGGAGACGAGGGGAAACTCGCGGGTGATCTTAGCTCGATCCAGGGCAATCTTGGAGGGCTGGGTGGGCAGATGGATTTTTCGGCCGTTCGCAAGTATCGGAGCCTCGGAGAAGCTCTATGCGATTCCGAGATTGATGCGGTGGACATATGCCTGCCGACCGATCAACATGCCCCGGCAACGCTAGCCGCGTTGCGCGCTGGAAAACACGTTTTAGTAGAGAAGCCGCTGGCGCTGGAAGGCGAGACCGCGGACTTGATGATTCGGGAAGCGGAGAATCGCGGACGCGTTTTGATGGCCGGACAGGTGCTTCGATTTATCGGCAGTTACCGGGCCGCTGCGGATCGAGTGAAGAGCGGCGGGCTCGGAAAGGTATGTTCCGCTGTTTTCCGCCGTCGTTGCGCCGCACCAGCGTGGAGCGCATGGCTTGCCGACGCCGCGCGCAGCGGCGGTGGGGTGTTCGATCTATTGATCCACGATGTGGATTACTGCATTCTGTTGTTCGGCAGACCTGAAGCGGTGACCGCTTTCGGCTGCGAAGATCTGAAACGCGGTGTCGATTTCATCGCGGCGCAACTGCATTACGGCGGTCGGGAGCAGGTGCTGGTTACAGGCGGCTGGCACCACTCGGGTGAATATCCGTTCGAGATGGAGTTCACGATTATGGCGGAGGGCGGCACGGCGGATTATAGTTCGTCGGACCGCCCGCTGCGTCTGTACAAAGCTTCGGGCGCGACGGAGACGCTTGAGATCGATACGCGGGACGGCTTCGAAGCGGAATTGCAGTACTTCGTGAACTGCGTGGAAACGCAAGCTGCGCCAGTTCTTTGTCCGCCCCGGCAATCGGCGGATGCGGTGCGCGTGATGCGGTATATGCTGGAATCGCGGGCTAAACACGGGGAGAAAATCGCGTGCGTTTATTAGGGGACTTGGAGATCGGAGTGATGTTCTGGGCGGGGCGGGACCCCGGAGAGACGCTGCGCGAAGTGAAGTCTCTGGGCGCAAAATGCGGACAGCTTGGCGTGCCACCCGAGCTGGATCTGGCATCGTCGGCCAAAGCGTGGCGCGAAGCTTTGGAGCATGCCGATTTCCCGCTGCAAACCGTCTTCTGCGCTTACGAAGGCGAGAGTTATACAGACATTCCCACGGTTGAAAGGACGGTTGGCTTTGTCCCCAAAGCGAGCCGGAAAGCGCGCGAGCAGCGCACTTTGGACGCGAGCGATTTTGCCGAGAAGCTAGGGATTGGAAGCATCGCGACGCACATTGGGTGCCTTCCGGAAGATTCGTGGGGCGAAGATTACCTGGTGGTGCGTGGAATGGTGCGCCGCGTCTGCGATCACGCGGCCAAGCGCCGCCAGACGTTCGCTTTGGAAACGGGGCAGGAAAGCGCCGAACGACTGCTCGCATTTTTGCATGATGTGAACCGGGAAAACCTGGGTATCAACTTCGATCCGGCGAACATGATTCTATACGGAACCGGTGATCCCATCGAGGCGCTTGGCGTACTGGGCCAGCATGTGATTTCGGTGCACGCGAAAGATGGCGATTGGCCGCGGCGGGATGTCTCCGGCGCGCTGGGCCAAGAGAAGCCATTGGGCCAGGGCGCGGTAGGGATTGAGAATTTCGTTAAAAAGCTGAAGAGAATTGGATATCGAGGGCAGTTGAACGTGGAGCGCGAAGCCAGCGACCCGGTGCAGCGGCTTGCGGACATTCGCGCGGGCGTCGCGCTGCTCGAAAAACTTAAGGACGCCTGACCGGAGCCCCAACTGTCGCGTACAGAATGTTTTCGGAAGTATAGCGGCCGTCGAAATCCATCCAGCGATGCTGCTGGTAGTCGTACAGTTTGCAGCACTTCACGCAGTTGCGAAAGTACGCCCAGGACCAGTTGTGTACGCGAATATCCGCGGGGAAAGATTCTTCGAGTTGGTCCTGCGCGCCAATAAGCTCATAGAGCGGAATCCCAATTTCAACATGGTGCGCGGTGTGCTCCATGATGTTGTGCAGCAGGGCGCTGAAAGGAAGCGGGAACGTGACGTGAATGGTGTTCTCCACCTGGGCGCGGGCGCCGTTCCAGTTCTGTCGGCCTTCAAACCACGCCACGTCAGGATGGGTGTGATGAGAATAGATTACGAAGCCCATGGTGATGTTCCAGATCAAGAAGGGAATGACCAGACCAGCGGCGATCAGCAGCCACGGACTTTGGCCGGTGACCATCGCCATACCCACGAGAAACAGCGCTTGTAAGGCGGCGTAAGCAGTGACGAGAACTGAATCCCAGAAGTGGGAGCGCTTATCGACGCCGATGTGATTACTGCTGGGGAAAATCAGCTTATTCCACCACAGCTCGACCAGATAATAGAGGCCAAAACCTGCAAAGCCGCGGTAGATTCTCTCGACGGCTTGACGCCATTTCGGGAGAGCGTCGTATTCTTCCTTCGAAAGCGGCGTCCAAACGTAGTCGTGCCCTTTGAGATTGGTGAAGCCGTGGTGCGAGAAGTTGTGACCCAAATCCCAGAGGCTGAACGTCGTGAGCGAGGGGGCGAAGGAAATGCGGCCCAGCATTTTGTTCCAGTACTTGCTGGTGGTGAAACTTCCGTGACAGGCGTCGTGACCGATGATGAAAAGACGGGCGATCACGATGCCCTGCACCACACTGGCTGCGAATTTCACGAATAAAGAATGCGAAACAACGATGACTGCGAAAAAAATAAGATAAAGGGCGATATCTAAAGTCAAAATAAACGCGGCGCGCGTATTTTGTTTGCTGCGGAATCTCCCTAGAAGGGATTTTGCCTGCAGCCGGTTAAAAGAAGCAGCGGGTTTTGCGGCCTCCATTACTTGTGTCGGCATAAGCGGTGCTCCGAATTATGAGGTTTTATCCTTGGCGTAACAAACCGAATCCAGACCGCACTCGGCGCAACGTGGCTTTCTGGCAATACAGAGCGCGCGTCCATGGAAAATTAACTGATGCGAGAACAAAATCCAGCGTTCTTGCGGAAGAATTTTTATAAGGTCTTGCTCAATTTTGACAGGATCGGACTGTTTGGTCAAATCGAGGCGATTGGAAAGACGCGAAACATGCGTGTCTACGACCACGCCGGTGGCGATTCCGTACGCAGTACCTAGTACCACGTTGGCGGTTTTTCGCGCGGCCCCGGGCACGGTGAGAAGCGCTTCCATGGTCTTCGGCACCTGGCCGCCGAATTCGGCGATGATTCTTTGTGCCGCGCCGACGACGGACTTGGCTTTGTTGTTGAAGAACCCGGTGGATCGGATGTCTTGCGCCAGCACTTCGGGTTTGACGGCGGCGAAGTCCGTTGGCGTGGGGTATTTTTCGAATAGACCGGGTGTGACTTCGTTGACGCGCTTGTCGGTGCACTGCGCGGAGAGAATGGTCGCGACCAGCAACTCCCAAGGCGAGCGATGGTGCAGCGCGCAGTTTGCGTCGGGATAAGCCTTATCCAGCCACTTCAGGATGGCGAAGACGCGTTCACGGCGCTCCGCCGCGGTCTTCGGGCGATGGGGTGTCATCACTTGTAGAGTTGCCGCGCCCGGTCGACGATTCGATCGGGTACTAAGAATTCCCACGCTTCTCCCTTTTGGATTCGATCGCGTACTTCGGTGGCGGAAATGTGATCGCACGGAACCGACAGCTCCAGCGCGCAAATGCGGTGTTGAAATTCTTGCGGAGGCGTGTATGTCCCTCCGCGATCGGCAACACGCATCGAAAAATCGGCCAGCATGCGAGGCAGCACGCTGGGATCTCCGTAATCCCAGTTCACAATGCGTTCGGCGGCATCGCGTCCACAGAGAAACACAAGATCGGTGTTCGAGCGGTAGGCTTCGCGGCATTCACGCGCGATCTCGACGAACAGCCCGCCTTCGCATGTGCCAACTGAAAAGCGGGGCTCAAGGGCGGTAGCGGCAAGGAGTAAATCCAAGCGATCGTCGAAGGAGACTCCGTCGTACTGTTTGTGGGGCAATGTCCGCGGCAGCACGAACAACACTTCGTCCATTTCCTTCAAGGCTGCGGTACCCAGTTCCAGATGCGCCCGGGTAGGCGGGTTGAAGGCACCGGGCAGAATTCCTAGCTTGGCGGAAGGGCCACTGGAGCGCCTCAAGAATTCGATAGACACACTTCTGTTTTAAGCTCCGTTCGAGAATTGGAAGGAGTTGATTAACAGCTAGTTTAGACCTTGCGAAGCTTCGTCACGCGGCCCACTTCGACCCATTCCACCACGTAGATGTTGCCCAGGTGATCGAAACATGCACCGTGCGGGCAAACGAATTTGCCGGGCGTGAAGGCCTCGGTCTTGAGCTTGCGGTTGGACATGTAGTCGCTGGTGGAATCGTCTCCGAGCTGAGTGATTACACGATTGTTCTTGTCGAGCAGCGTAACGCGCGCGAACAAATCGGGGACCACCATGTCGCCATTCTTGAAGATGCTGAAGTGGCAGGGGGCGGGCAGGTGATTCACGAAATCGATGTGCTGGCCGTCGAGAGTGAAGCGCTGCAGACGCGTGTTGCTCCGGTCGGCGACGGTAAGGTTGGGGGTTTCGCCGCGCGTATCGAGAACGATTCCGTGCGGGCACGAGAGCTGGCCTTTCTCCTTGCCGGGACCGCCGAAGGTTCGGATATATTGACCTTTACTGTCGTATTGATTGATGTAGCTGGAGCCGTAGCCGTCGCCTACGTATATGTCGCCGTTGGGGCCGATGGCCAAATTGGTCGGGCTATATTTCTGATTCTTGCCGTCCGCGCCGGGCTTGTAAGCTTCAGACTTATCTGGATAGCCGATGGTGAAGACGTGCTCGCCATCAAGGGTGGTCTTTGTGACCAAGGCGCGTTTGGTGTCGCAGAGATAGAGAAATTCGGCGCTGCCTTCCTTGTTGATGTGCAGGCCGTGAGCGCCGCCTTCGAACTCCGCTCCCCAGGATTTGATGAAGCGGCCTTTGGCGTCGAACACGACCATGGTGTCGTGCTTTTCGCTGGCGGCGTTCACGGTGTGGTGGACGTAAATACGGCCTTGCGAATCTTCGCAAACGCCGTGAGTATTGCCGTATTTCAGACCGGCGGGAAGATCGCCCCAGTCGTGAGTTACTTCATACTGATGAGAGCCTTCGCCGAGAATTGGCTTGGAACTGCCGGATTTATTGGTCGCGCCGATCAGCATAGGGGCACCGAGGCCCGTGCCGATCCCGGCCACGAATGTGCGTCGGGTGTGTTGCATGATCCAGAGACTATCACAGCGCGGCCTCAATGACGCGAGCGCATTGCTGGGCAATTTCCCATTCTTCGCGGGTGTGGATGACGAGGACTTTTACGGATGAATCGGCGGCGGAGATTTCACAATCGCCGTCTGGCTGGGCGTTTCTAGATGCATCGAGACGCACGCCGAGAAAGCCAAGTGCGTGGCACGTAGCGGCTCTGACGCGGGCGGAATTTTCGCCGACTCCGGCGGTGAACACGATGGCGTCGGCTCCGTTGAGACTGGCGAGCATGGCTCCGATTCCGCCGCGAAGACGGTGAATGTAGACATCGAACGCGAGGGTGGCGCGGGGATCTAGCTGGTCGAGGGATTTCTCAATTGCGCGCATGTCGCCGGAATTTCCGGAGAGACCAAGGAGACCAGAGTTGTTGTTCAGAGTGGCATCGAGATCGTCGGCAGTGACTCCGAAATGCTTCTGCAGGTAAAACAAAATACCGGGGTCGACGGAGCCGGAGCGCGTGCCCATCATAAGGCCATCGAGCGGAGTGAACCCCATGGTGGTGTCGATGGATTGGCCATTGCGAATGGCTGCCAACGAGCAGCCGTTTCCGAGATGGCAAGTGATCAAACTAAGGGATTTCGGATCGCGATTGAGCACCTCGGCGGCGCGACGGCTGGTGTACTGATGGCTAATGCCGTGAAACCCGTAGCGGCGGATGCCGCGCGCGATCCATTCATAGGGGCCCGGGTAGACGAATGCTTCTTGGGGAAGCGTGGCGTGAAATGCAGTATCGAAAACGGCGAACTGCGGCATCTGGACGCCGAACATGCGTTGCGCCGCTTCGATACCGGCAAGCTCATGCCGATTGTGAGCGGGCGCGATTTCAGCCGTCTGTGCGATTCCATTTTTTACGTCGGGCGTGATGCGGATGGTGTCGCGGAAGCGGCTGCCGCCGTGGACGATGCGGTGTCCCACGGCGTCGATGGGAACGTCCGGCTTCGATGCAAGCACGGCGTCCAACCGTGGATCGTCTTCCTGGTGACGGCTCCACAAAGCCTTAGGATTCCGGGTGTCATAAAGCGCAATTTTTAAACTGCTGGAACCTGTATTCAGGACGAGGATATTCACGAAACGGGCCACCGCCAGTCTTTAATCTCAGGCATGTCATCGCCATGCTCATTCACATAGAGGCGGTGGGAGTTGAGACGGTCGCGGAGATCCTGTTTGACGTACGCGGCTTGATTGATAAGGCGCGGGACGCGGTCGATGACATCGCCAGCCAGATGAAACCGGTCGATGTCATTTAACACGGTCATGTCGAAGGGCGTGGTAGTGGTGCCTTCTTCCTTATATCCGCGGACATGCATATTGTCGTGGTTGTGGCGGCGATATGTGAGGCGATGAATTAGCCACGGGTACCCGTGAAAAGCGAAGACCACGGGCTTGTCGCAGGTGAAGATGGAATCGAAATCCCAGTCGCTCAAACCGTGCGGATGTTCGGTAGATGGCTGGAGGGTCATCAAGTCGACGACATTGACGACGCGGATGCGAAGAGCGGGAAGTTTCTCGCGGAGGATGGCAACGGCGGCAAGGGTTTCGAGGGTGGGGACATCGCCGGCGCAAGCCATCACGACATCCGGTTCCACACCGCGATCGGTGCTGGCCCATTCCCAAATTCCGATGCCGGCCATGCAGTGCAGCTCCGCTTGCTGCATGGTGAGCCATTGCGGTGCCGGCTGCTTGCCGGCGACGATCACATTCACGTAATTGCGGCTGCGCAAACAGTGATCGGTCACGGAGAGGAGCGTGTTGGCGTCGGGCGGCAGATAGACGCGCACGACGTCGGCTTTCTTGTTGATAACGTGATCGATGAAGCCAGGGTCCTGGTGGCTGAATCCGTTGTGGTCTTGACGCCACACATGGGAGGTCAGCAGGTAATTCAGAGATGCGATGGGGCGCCGCCACGGAATGTGGCGCGTCACCTTCAACCACTTGGCGTGCTGGTTGAACATGGAATCGATGATGTGAATGAACGCCTCGTAGCAGGAGAAGAAGCCATGACGGCCGGTGAGCAGGTAGCCTTCGAGCCAGCCTTGGCAGAGGTGCTCGCTCAGCACTTCCATCACGCGGCCGTCATGCGCGACGTGGTCGTCACCCGGGAGAATGGTCTCCATCGACATGCGGTTGGTGAAATCAAATAGCGCGTTCAGCCGGTTCGAATTGGTTTCATCGGGACCCATGACACGAAAGTTGGCGGCAGCGGCGTTCTGCCGCATCACGTCGCGAAGATACTGTCCCATGATTCTGGTGGCTTCACTGTCTACGGCGCCAGGAGTGGGAACGTCAACGGCATATTTGCGGAAGTCGGGTAGGAGCAAGTCCCGCAAGAGCAGGCCGCCGTTGGCGTGAGGGTTGGCGCCCATGCGGCGGGCTCCCGCGGGGGCGAGTGCCTGTAACTCGGGAATGAACTTACCCGACTCGTCAAACAATTCTTCGGGCTTGTAACTCTTCATCCATTCTTCGAGGGCGAGCACATGTTCGGGATGGGTTTGGAGTTCAGCTAGGGGAACCTGGTGCGCGCGAAAGGTTCCTTCCACTTGTTTGCCGTCGACAACCTTTGGACCGGTCCAGCCTTTCGGGGTCCGAAGCACGATCATGGGCCAGAGCGGACGTTCTTGCGGTCCGTCTTCACGCGCGTGTTTTTGAATGGCGTGGATCTTGTCGAGAATGGAATCGAGCGTCGCAGCCATCAATTGATGCATCACGGCAGGGTCGTGACCTTCAAGGAACCACGGCTCATAGCCGTATCCGCGAAACAGATGTGTTAGCTCCTCATCGTCGAGCCGCGCAAGAACAGTGGGGCCGGCGATTTTGTAGCCGTTCAAATGGAGAATGGGGAGCACAGCGCCATCCCGCGCGTGGTTGAGGAACTTATTCGAATGCCAGCTGGCGGCGAGAGGGCCGGTTTCAGCTTCGCCGTCGCCAACCACGCAGCAGACCAGGAGGTCGGGATTGTCGAAGGCGGCACCGAAGGCGTGCACCAGCGAGTAGCCGAGCTCCCCGCCTTCATGAATGGAACCAGGGGTTTCGGGGGCGACGTGACTGGGGATGCCGCCAGGAAACGAGAACTGCTTGAAGAGCCGCTTCATGCCGCCGACATCTTGCGTGATGCTGGGATAGAACTCGCTGTAAGTGCCTTCGAGATAAGTGTTCGCGACCAGGCCGGGGCCGCCGTGGCCGGGGCCGGCAATGTAGATCACATTCAAATCACGGGCGCGGATGACGCGGTTGAAATGCGCGTAGATAAAGTTGAGGCCCGGCGTGGTTCCCCAGTGGCCCAGAAGCCGCGGCTTGACGTGATCCAGGGTGAGTTTCTCGCGCAAGAGCGGATTGTCGAAGAGATAGATTTGACCGACGGAAAGATAATTCGCCGCGCGCCAGTAGGCGTTAATCTTGCGAAGCTCTTCGTCGCTAAGGGGAGTTGGGTTGACCTCAAGCATTCGGCATATTCTCCAACCAATTCTTATAGGATACTTTGGCGGGTGTTAATGTTTCGCTAAATAAACCGTGGTATTGGGATGATAATTGCGCCAGTCGAACCAGTAGTCTTTGAGCATGTCGACAGGCGTCAGACACGCGCCTTGCGGAGGACACCCGGCGAAGGTCCAGGCGGTGCCGGATTCGCTATCGAGCAGCGTTCCATCGTTTTGGCGGTAGAAATCGGCGGGCTTGCCAGAGGGAGCGCGATTGATGAAGGCACGCACGGAGGTGTTGTCAGGGCCCACCGCGAGAAGCACGGAAGTTTCGCCGACGCGGTCCTGGACGAGTTTTTCATTGATGACGGTCTTGAGGGCGAAGGCGCGAGCGGCCCCGGCGATTTCAATGCCGAGCATCAACTCGCGCGGAGGAATTTTCGTGGAGGGAAAAGCGATGACGGTGCGGGCTTTGCTCATCTGCTTCTCCCAATCTTTGGCTTCGTAATCGGAAACGTAGGCTTTCACCGGAGCCAGAACAACGCCCCCCGGTTGTTCGGCGCGCCACTGCGCGAAGGTCAACTCATCGCTATGCACCAAGCGCAACTGCTTGTTCTTTAGCGGGCCGGAGATGGCGCGCCCGCTGATCTGCTGCCAATAGGTGCCGGTCTGATCGTCACGCATCAGAAAATTCTGGTTGTTGATGCCAGCCAGATGGAACGTAAGGACACGCCCCTCGATTTCGCGGGTCCACACCAGACCGGTGTGGCATAGCGTTCAATAGGTGGCGACGATTGGGACGGCGCCCAACCAATCGTTGACCACGTGGTGATAACCCATTTCGCGAATCGGATACGCGTGGGAAGCCCGGTTCTCGGCGACGACAAGCACCATGTCATTGGCGGCGAGGCCGGCCTTTGATGCGGCTATGAAAGATGGCGCGCCCACCGGATGGAACATCCGCTCGTAGATGTTGACGCGAGACAGAAATGCTGCCGCGACAACGAGCAGCGCGGCGGAAGTGTAAAGTACGCGCGCCGTCAAGCGGGAGCGGAACCAATTTATTAGGGCTACGATCACGGCAATGGCGGCGCACAACGCGGTGGCGAGCGGCGCCCATCGAAAGACAACGAGGGCGACGGCGAGCTCGCGCGGCCCTTGAGCACGGAAGGGACGAATTACGAATATGGGGTAGATGGCGAAGAAGAGCGCGACCAGGACCGCGATCGCGAGCCCCACCGCGAGCAACAAGCGTCGCGGCTTCACGATGCGCGTTGCTCCTTAGCGGCGCTACTAGCGAGCGAATCGGCGCGATTGTTGTCGGAGTGCGAGGCGTGACCCTTAGTCCACGTCCATTTCATAGTGTGGCGGGCGACCTGTTGATCAAGCTCTTCCCAGAGATCGCGATTGACCACCGGCTTCTTGGCGCTGGTGAGCCAGCCTCGGCGCTTCCAGTTCGGCATCCATTCGTTGATGCCTTTCATGACATATTCGGAATCCGTGACGATCTCCACCTCACACGGTTCCTTGAGCGCGCGCAGGCCTTCGATGGCGGCGGTAAGTTCCATGCGGTTGTTGGTAGTGTGGCCCGCGCATCCGAAAAGTTCTTTGGCTTGCTTGTCGTAACGCAGAATACACGCCCAGCCCCCCGCGCCGGGATTTCCGAGACACGCGCCGTCGGTGATCATTTGTACCTTCTTCATTCAGGCAAGAACCAGTTCTTCATTGTGCTGGAAGAAGGCGTCGACGAGATCCAAAATGCGCTGCGGCTCGCTCACGTGATAAATGTCGCCACGAAGCTTCGCGCCATGCTGGACGCCGTGGGTGAAGTAAGTTGCGAACTGTTTCATTTTACCGACCATATCGCGCTCATCGCGGTCGATCAGCATGGTGTAGTACGTCCGCATCATTTCGTAACGGTTTTGGTTTGTGGGCTGATCGTAGGCGCCGGTTTCCAGATACTGATCAATCTGCCGGAAGATCCACGGGTTTGAAGAAGCAGCGCGGCCGACCATGACGGCGTCGCAGGCGGTCTCTTTCACCATGCGCACGGCGTCTTCAGGAGTGATGATATCGCCATTGCCAATTACGGGGATTTTGACCGCATCTTTTACTTCGGCAATGCGCGACCAGTCGGCTTTCCCCGCGTAGCCTTGCTCACGCGTTCGCGGATGCAGCGCCACCGCTTGCAAGCCGCAATCTTCGGCAAGCCGCGCCATGCGTACGGCAACTAAATCCTCATCGCTCCAGCCGGCGCGGAACTTCATGGTGAACGGAATTGAAATGGCGGCTCTGACCGTTTTCAGAAGTTGTTCGACTAAGGGGAGGTCGCGCAGCAGTCCGGAACCGCCGTTGCACTTGACGACTTTGTTGACGGGACAGCCGAAGTTAATGTCGAGAATATCGAAACCGAGGTCCTGGCAGACGCGCGCGGCGTCGGCCATTATGTAGGGATCGGCGCCGAATAACTGGGCGGAAATAGGATGCTCCTCCGGTTCAAAGGCAAGGTACTTGGTCAGCGTGCGGGTAGGCTTGACAGAGCGGAGAGAGGCGCTCACGCCGTGGGAGCTGGTGAATTCGGTCATGATGAGACCGCAGCCGCCGAGATTGCGGATGAAGCGGCGGAACACGGTGTCGGTGACGCCAGCCATGGGCGCGAGCACGGTCGCGGGGGCGATGCGGACTGGGCCGATATAAAACTCGCGAGGAAACATTTAATTAAATTTTAACGGGTGCGGGGTGTAAACGAAAATCGGGCGATTACGTCGAAGAGCGCATGAAGCCGCTTTCCGTAGCATTGCTGGTTATCTCCGCCGCCGTGGGGGGTGGAGTTTTCATGCGATGGCAGATGACGCGCGGCGCTGTGCGAGCGGTGGAGCCGACAGCGGCGGAGGCGCGCGTGCCGGATTTTAAAACGGCTGTGAAGGCACAGGAATTCGACCCGGCTACAACCGTTGAGACGGAAGAAGCACCGGTTCCCGCTGCAGTCGCAAAAGCACGAACGAAACGTCTTCCTCCCCGGCAGGAGCGAGAGGATAAACCGAGCCGGGTGGTTCCAATCACTCATGTGACGCGCGTGATTCACGTACCTCGGGCTCGGGCAGTTTCGGCTCCGCCTGTCATCGTCGCAAAGCCCACTGAAACACAAATAGCAAGGGCGGAGGCCCCCCCGGCCACTCCAGTGATTGAACCAACGCCGATCGCAGAATCGATGCCGGCTGTTGAACTTGAGCCCGTCCCGGTGCCAGAACCGCCAGCGCGGAGCGTCACGCTGCGGAGCGGTACGGTCGTCTATATACGTACGGGGGAGGCGCTGTCGAGCGATCGCAACGCAGTCGGCGATACTTTTTCCGGGACCCTGGATCATCCACTGGTTGTAGATGGGATGGTTATAGCGGAACGCGGCGCGCGCGCGGAAGGTCACATTGTGAAGGCGCAGCGCGCGGGCCGCGTGCAAGGCGTCTCCGGCATTGCCATTCAGCTCAATCGGATCACCACTAGCGACGGCCAGCATGTTGCGGTGGATACGGAGCCTTACGGCAAGCAGGGGGCAAGTTCCACACGCGATGACGCGATGAAGGTCGGCGGCGGCGCGGGGCTTGGGGCGGTAATCGGAGCGATTGCGGGGGGCGGGAAAGGCGCGGCTATCGGAGCGGCTGTGGGCGGCGCCGCGGGAGCGGGCGGGGTTTTGATGACTGGCGGGAAGGCCGTCGCCATTCCGAGCGAGAGTGTAATTCCGTTTCGCGTGAGGGAGCCGGTGACGATTACGGAGCGGATGACTTCGGCGCGAAATTAGATCAAATTCACCCTTCGGTCGAGTCTTTGCCATGCGGGACCAACTGTAAGATGGAGAAGCCGCAGGGAAGGCTACGATGAGAGGGAGGGTAAAACATGGCAAATCTCGATTGGGCACAATGCCCCGCCGTTGAGAGCATCCCCGGCAAAGTTAGCGGCGCTTGGGTACTGCGAGGGACCCGAACGCCTGTCAAGGTTCTTTTTGAAAACCTCGAAGCCGGAATGAGCATTGAGGAAGTGATCGAACAATTCCCGGTGACCCGTGAGCAAGTTGACAGCCTCATGGCTTTTATAGCGCGGTCTCTAGATAAAGCTCCTATATATGGTTAGATCGACGCCGGGATGCTGATTCTCTTTGACAACGGCACCCCGAGAGGCCTTGCCCGTTTTCTCGCCGACCATTCCGTGGAGGAAGCGCGGGCTCGGGGCTGGGAGGAACTAGCAAACGGCCAACTGATCGATATTGCCGAGCAAGCCGGTTTCGAGTCATCGTGACGACCGATAAAAATATCCAGTATCAACAAGACTCGAAGACGCGCAAAATCTCGCTGGTGGTGCTTGGAAATTCGCAATGGCCGATGGTGAAGCTCGTTGCGGAAAACATAGTTGCCGCCGTCAACGCTACACAGCCCGGCAGCTACGTAGAAGTAAAGTGCCATTCAGGCTATAAGTCCGTCGTGTATATCCGTACGGTGGAGGGCTGTCGAGCGATCGCAACGCTGTTGGGGATACTTTTTCCAGACAGATGCGCTTCATAGACCCGCCTTTTTCCATAGCAGATCCACTCGGTCCTTCACCTCAGGTGACATTTTGATTACGTCTGGCCAGGGGCGGGTGAAGCCTTCGGTCGGCCACTTTCGGGTTGCATCGACGCCCATTTTCGATCCGTAGTTCAACAGGCGGCTCGAATGGTCGAGCGAATCGACAGGGCCCATGGTGAATTGAATGTCGCGCTCGGGGTCGATGTTATTGAAGGCCTTCCAGGCTACTTCGCTGACGTTTTGAACGTCGACATCTTCATCAACCACGACAATGCACTTGCTGAACATCGCCTGACCCAAGCCCCAGATGGCGCTCATCACTTTGCGCGCGTGGCCGGGGTAGGCTTTGCGGATCGAGATCAAGATCAGGTTATGGAATATGCCTTCGGCTGGCATACAGATATCGCGCACTTCGGGAATCTGCATGCGCATCAGCGGCAGGAAAATGCGCTCGATAGCCTTGCCCATGTAGAAATCTTCCATGGGCGGCGGACCCACGATGGTGGTGGCATAGATGGGATCTTTGCGGTGGGTGACACAGGTGACGTGGAAGACGGGATAGTCGTCAGCCAGGGAATAGAAACCGGTGTGGTCGCCAAATGGGCCTTCGCTGCGCAACTCGCCTAAGTTCACGAAGCCTTCGAGCACGATTTCAGCTTGCGCCGGCACCTCAATGTCGATGGACTGGCATTTCACCATCTCGACGGGACTGCTGCGAAGGAAGCCGGCGATCATCATCTCGTCGAGCTCTGGCGGCAGAGGGAGGATGGCGGAAAACATGGTCGCGGGATCGCAGCCTATTGCCACGGCGACTTCCATGCGGGTGGCTTTGCCTTCGGCGGCAAGGCGTCGATAGTGGTCGGCACCCTGTTTATGGGTCTGCCAGTGCATTCCAGTAGTGCGCTCGTCGTAGATCTGGATGCGATACATCCCGCAATTGCGCTTGCCGGTTTTGGGATTTTTCGAAAAGACAAGCGGGAGCGTGATGTAGCGGCCGCCATCGTCGGGCCAGCATTGCAGAATGGGGAAGTCGAAGAGCGAGAAATTCTCGGTTTTTACGATTTCCTGGCAGGGCGCTTTCGTGACCATCTTCGGAAAGAAGGAACCGACTTCCGCAAGTTTAGGCAGCATTTTGAGCTTGCCGAGAAGGCTATCCGCCGGGCGCATTTCGAGGAACTCGACGATGCGGTCGGCAATGGCGTCGAGAGAATCCACCTGCATCGCGAGATTCATGCGCTTCATGCTGGCGAAGGCGTTGATGAGGACGGGAGTCTTATAGCCTTTGGGATTTTCGAAGAGCAAGGCGGGGCCGTTGGACTTTACGGCGCGGTCGGCAAACTCAGTGATTTCGAGCTTCGGATCGACTTCGACGGAGATGCGGCGCAGCTCTTTATTTTTTTCCAGCGCTTTGATGAATTCGCGCAGATCGTTATAAGCCATTGGGAACCACTATTATGATGCGCGAGCGCGGGTTATGATTGGCAGGTTTGTACAATTCATGAATCCTAAGACCGCATTGATAACTGGCGCGAGCCGAGGAATTGGGCGCGCCTGCGCTTTGTCGTTGGCGGCGTCGGGCGCGCGTGTGGTGCTGGCGGCGCGACAGCGCGAAAAGCTGGAAGAAGTTGCGCAGCAGGTCCGCGGCGCGGGCGGCGAGGCATTCGTGGTTGAAATCGATCTGGCGTTGCGCGATTCCATTGTGGCGGGGTTCGCGACGGCATCGAAAGCGTTTGGCGCGATCGACATATTGGTGAATAACGCGGCGGTGACGCGGGACGGCATCGCGGTGCGGATGAAGCCGGATGACTGGAATTCGGTAATTCAGACCAATCTGACGGGGTCTTTCCTGGCGATTCAGCAGGCGCTGCCGGGAATGATGAAGGCGCGCTGGGGACGGATTGTGAATATTTCGTCCGTGGTTGGGGAATCTGGAAATGCGGGGCAGGCGAATTATGCAGCTTCGAAGGCGGGGCTGATTGGCTTGACTAAGTCGCTGGCGCAGGAGATGGCGGCGCGCAATATTACGGTGAACGCGGTGGCACCGGGATTTATCGATACCGATATGACGGCGGTGCTGTCGCCGGAAGTGAAAGAGAAAATTCTCGCGGTGATTCCGTTGCGGCGACTGGGCGCTCCGGCCGACGTGGCTGCCGCGGTGACGTTCTTGTGCAGCGATGCGGCGGGCTATATAACGGGTCACGTGCTGGATGTTAACGGCGGAATGTATATGTAGGGGAAAAGAGTTCCCCGCCCCAGAATCCACTGGGGGTCGAGACGCGTCTTGACGGATTTCATGGCCGCGATTTCCTGGTGCGTGAATTGGAGTTCGAGGAGATGGGCTTTGCGCTTGCCGAGGCCATGTTCGGCCGAAACAGTTCCACCGAGTGCGACGGCCTTTCCGGCGAGCGCGGAAATCAACTCTTGCGCGCGACCGGCTTCGGCTTCTCCAGAGGGAAGCAGGTTGACGTGCAGATGCGCATCGCCGATGTGACCGAAAATCACGTGACGGCCCGAGAAACCCGGTTCGAGATATTCGCGGTAAGCGGCGAGCATGGCGCGATTGTTGGCGAGGGGCACGGCGAAATCGGTACCCATCTTGAGGGAACCGGCGCGCCGAACGGTTTCGTTTACGGCTTCGGGAAGCGCGTGACGGAAGCGGCGAAAACGCTCACGGTCGACGGCGGCGGCGGCGAACCAGGAGGCTTCGAGCATGGCACCCGCTTGTTCGAGCAGGTCTGGCCACAGATCGAGTTCTTCTTCTGAATTCAATTCTTGCTCGATGAGAAGGGCGGCATGGGCATGGGCGGGAATCTCGGGGAATTTGGGACACAATAATTCGAGGGAACCGCGGTCCATGTATTCGAGCATGCGGAGTCGCGGGATGGCGCGCCAAGCGTCCACGGCGTCGAAAGCTTTTTCGTCGGTGCCGAAAAAAACAACGGCGGTCAGGAGTTCGTCTACCGCGGGAAGCAGCATCAGCTCCGCTTCGATGACGATGCCGAGGGTTCCTTCAGAACCGATGAACAAGTCCACCCAATCCATCTCGGGACGCAGGAAATAGCCCGCAGTGTGTTTGGTGGTTTGCGGAACGGGCAGCGGGGGAATGGGAAAATCGACGCGTTGGCCGCGTTCGAAATGGCGCACCGTGCCATCGGCAAACATGATGCGAAGCGCGCGCACGTGGCGGCGCGTATCGCCATAACGGAAGCTGCGCGAGCCGCTGGCATTGGTGGCGACGGTGCCGCCGATGCTGGCCCAGGTTTCGGTGGGATCGGGCGCGTAAAACTGGCGCGTGCGCGATGTAGCGGCTTGCAGGTCGCGCAGAGGCACACCGGCACAGACGCGGGCGATGCCATCTTCAATTACGAGACTGGTGAATTTTTCGAGTGAAACGGACCACCCGCCAACGGCCACGCTACCGCCGGTCAGACCCGTGCCTGCGCCAGCGAGGGTTACGGGGACGGCATTCGTGGAGGCCTCGAGCATAACTGCGCGCAACTCATCTTCACTGGCAGGGACGATTACGCGATCCGCGTAGCCCTGGAATCCGGATGCGTCCACGAGCGGCACGGGATGATATCGTGAAGTTATCTTGAGGTTCCTTCTTTCCGCAGTGCTATTGTCCCAGGTTATCTGCGCTTATGCCGCCGCGCCAGGCGTGCTGCTGACCGCGTTGGGCGAAGAATTGGATCGTAATTATGGTGTCTTGAAACAAAAGTCGGACCCGCCCCCTTACTACCTTTCTTATGAAGTTACGGAACAGAGCTTCCATGTGCTGAGCGCGACGCTGGGCGCGATCAACGCCAACAACACCAGCCGGCATCGCACGCTCGATGTGTCGGTGCGCGTGGGCACGCCGAAGCTTGACAACTATCACCGGGTGCGGGGCGAGCGGACGCAGTTCACGTCGGGCGCGGCATTAAGCGTGGATGACAATCCGAACGCGATCAAGCAACGGCTGTGGCTCGAGACGGATAAGACGTATCGGTCCGCGGCGGAGCGACTTATTAAAATCAGGACTAACCAGGAAGTGAAGGTGGCGGAGCGCGACAGCTCGGACGATTTTTCGCAGGAAGTTCCGGCGAAATACGTGGAACCTCCCCAGGACCAGCATTTCGACGCGGCCCAGTGGACCGGCCGGATGCGGAAACTTTCCGCGGAGTTTGCGAAGTTCCCCGCCCTGCTCACGTCGAGCGCATCGGTGACGGCCGAGGGCGAAACGCGTTATTTCGCGAACACTGAAGGCACGCGGGTGCAGCACGGGCGCGGGTTCGCGCGGGTCACGTTGACCGCGCGCGCCAAAGCTCAAGACGGGATGGATTTGGCGGCTAGCGAGACGTTTGACGCGTTCGACCCAAGCGGGCTTCCGAAAGACGCCGCGCTGATGGCCGCGGCGGACCGCATTGGCGAACAGGTGCAAGCGCTGCTGTCGGCGCCTGTGGCCGAGCCGTTCGTGGGACCGGCGATTTTCTCGGGCCGGGCATCGGGAGTATTTTTTCACGAGATTTTCGGGCATCGCGTGGAAGGGCATCGTCAGAAAGACGACACCGAGGGCCAGACTTTCACAAAGAGCGTGGGGGAGCGCGTGCTGCCTGATTTTCTTTCGGTGGATTTCGACCCGACGCGACGCAAACTGGCTGGCGAGGACTTAAATGGCTTTTACAAGTTTGACGACGAGGGTGTGGCGGGGCAAGCCGTTCGCGTGGTGGATAAGGGCATCCTGCGGACGTTTTTGATGGCGCGTTCGCCGATTGAAGGGTTCTCACATTCGAATGGACACGGGCGGCGGCAGCCGGGGCTGGAAGTTGTGTCGCGGCAATCGAATCTGATTGTCGAGAGCACAAGGACGGTTTCGAACGCGAAGCTGCGGGAGCTCTTAATCGCTGAAATCGTGCGCCAGAATAAGCCGTACGGACTTTATTTCGAAGATGTCACGGGCGGTTTCACGACGACCTCACGCGCCGGATTGCAGGCTTTCAAAGTGATCCCGGTGATTGTGTACAAGGTTTTCGCGGACGGGCGAAAGGACGAATTGATCCGCGGCGCGGATATTGTCGGCACGCCACTGGCGAGTTTCGCAAAGATTCTGGAGACGTCGGATAAGCTCGCGGTATTCAACGGATACTGCGGGGCGGAATCGGGAAGCGTTCCGGTCTCGGCTGTGTCCCCGGCAATACTGATTTCGGAGATTGAGATCGAGAAGAAAGATAAGTCGCAGGATCGGCCGCCGCTGCTTCCAATGCCCGCCGAGACGGTGCCCACGCGATGAAGCGCTGCTTCCTCTTACTGGCGTTAGTGGCTCCGTGCTTCGCCGCGGACGATGTGATTCTGCAGGCTATGCGCGATGAGCTCAAACGCTCGATGACACTGAAGATGCAGAATTTGGAGACACCCTACTACATCGAATACGCTCTCGATGACGGGCAAACGTGGTCGGCCGTCTCGACGCTGGGCGGCCTGATTTCGTCGAATCAAAGCGCGTTCCGATTTCCGCGGGTTACGGTGCGCATCGGCGATTACAAATTCGACAACACGAATTACGTGGGCAGCGGGTTTCATTTTGGAGGCCGTTACGATGTGGAGCGTTTCCCGCTGGAGAACAGCTATCCAGTGTTGCGACGGTATTTGTGGCTGGAGACAGATCAGAGTTATAAATCCGCGCTCGAAGCGATTTCCCGAAAGCGCGCGGCGCTGAAAAGCATTTCGGTGATCGATCAACTGCCCGACTTGAGTCCAGCGCCGGCCACGCAGCTTTTGCAGGAGCCGAAGATCGCGCATATCGATTTCGATTCATGGATCGCACGGACGCGCAGCCTTTCGGGGGAGTTTGCGCGGTACCCGGGAATCAAGGGTTCAAACGTTTTATTCAATGCGGTGAGCAGCACTCATTACTACTTGACGAGCGAGGGAACCGAGTTGCGGATCCCGCAGACGACAAGCTGGGTTACAATCGGCGCGGTGGCGCAGGCGGCGGATGGAATGACGCTGCGCGACTCGGCGATAATCCAGTCGCAAGATCCGGCGCGATTGCCGGGCGATCCGGAGATGCAGCGCGCGGTGAAGACTGTCGCGGAACATGTTGCGGCGCTGGCGCTGGCGCCCGTTGGAGAAAACTATTCGGGTCCGGTTCTGTTCGAAGGCACGGCGGGTGCGCAGGTGTTCGCGGAGATACTGGGGAAGAATCTGACACTTACGCGAAAGCCGGTGACTGAGCCGGGCAACCCGGCTTCTATCCCGTCAAGCGAACTCGAAGGACGCAAGGGGGCGCGGGTGCTGCCCGAGTTTTTCGATGTCCTGGACGATCCCACGCAAACCGAGTTTCACGGCCATCCGCTGTTTGGAAGTTACCTGGCGGACGAGGAAGGCTTGAAACCGGCGCCGCTTCCGATCATCGAAAAGGGCGTGCTGAAGAATTTTCTGCTGACGAGGCAGCCGGTTCGAGGGTATTCGGCTTCGAACGGGCGGGCGAGATTGGCAGGAAACTTCGGAGCGAACAGCGCGGCAATCAGCAATCTATTCGTAAGCGCGCGCGAGACGATGCCGCTCTCGGAGATGAAGAAGCAGATGCTGGATTTGTGCCAGCAGCGGGGCAAGGATTACGGCATCATCGTGCGGAAGATGGATTACCCGTCGTCGGCCTCGATCGAAGAGGCGCGACGATTGCTTAGCGGCGCGAGTCAAGCGGGCGGTGGCCGGCCGGTGAGCCTGCCGCTGTTGGTGTACCGGCTTTATAAGGACGGTCATGAGGAGTTGGTGCGCGGGCTGCGGTTTCGCGGGTTCAATGCACGTTCGCTCAAGGATATCTTGCATGCGGGCGACGACACCAACATCTTTGAATTTCTGGACAACGGCGCGCCGTTTGCTTTAACAGCGGCTGGATCGAGCGCGGCGGAATCATGCGTGGCAGCGCCTTCGATCCTGATCGACGACCTGGAATTATTCAAGATGGAAGATGAGCAACCGAAGCTGCCCATTGTGCCGCCGCCAGTGCTGGTAATCGCCATTCCGTCGTCCTGATGCGCCTTCTCAGCCGTTACGTCTTCCGGGAAATTTTGACCAGCGCGGTGATTGGGACGGTGCTGGCGACATTTGTAATTTTCCTGCAAGGCCCCGGCAAGGCGTTATTCGAGCTTCTGGTGCGCACGTCGGCGCGCCCGGAAACGGTGCTGCGGCTTCTCATTTATTCGCTCCCGTCGGTGCTGCCGTTGACGATTCCTTTTGGAGTGCTGGTAGGAATTCTGATTGGGCTGGGACGCATGTCGTCGGATGGCGAAATCACGGCGATGCGAGCATCCGGGATTTCAAGCCGGACGGTGGCGCCCCCGGTGATTGTGTTTGCGATGCTGACAGCGGGTTTAGCTGGGGCGGCTTCACTGTGGCTGACGCCGTTGGCGATTCGCGCGAATTTCAAGGTGATCAACCGGCTGGCAGCGGAACAATTGACGGCCAACGTGCAGCCGCGCGTGTTCGAAGAGAGCTTCCCCAACAAGGTTCTCTATGTGGGGGATGTGCGTGGCGGAGCGGTGACGGAGTGGCGCAACGTCTTCATGGCGGATCTCACGCCGGCCGAGCAGCGCAATTCTCCTGGGACGGAGCCCGGGGAAGGGCCGCTCGTCACAATTGCCAGAAGCGCCATTGCCGTTCCGGACATCACGCACAATCGCATTCAGCTCTCGCTGCGGGACGCGAGCACCCATGAAATTGGCAAGGACGGAATGGGGTATCACAGCTCGTTTCCGAAGGGCGATCAGATACTGGATGCCGCACCGCCATCGGAAGTGAAGGCCAAGCCGTATAGCGAGATGACTACGCGCGAGCTGTTGGCCTTCACGCGCAAGGCGCCAGCCCAGTCGCAGGAACGCATCGAGGCGCTGATCGAATTGCATCGCCGGTGGGCGCTTCCGGTGGGCTGCATCATGCTGGGACTGGTGGCGATTCCGCTCGGGATATCGTCGCGAAAGGGCGGCAAATCGTCCGGTTATATCACGGCCATCGTGCTGGCATTTTTCTGTTATCACCTCTCATTCAGCACTTTGATTAAAATGGCGGCGCAGCGCACGCTTCCCGTCTGGGTGGCTGCGTGGATTCCAAATGCGGTGTTCTTCCTGGCGGGAATTATGATGCTTGCGCGACTTGAAAGGCCGGGCGACCGTGACCTGCTGGGGGCGTTGCGAGCGGGATTAGCGGCCGGGGCGGCTTTCGTGAGACGATTTTTCGCGCAGACAGTAGACGGGCCGGTCTTCGTGCGCCGCAAGAAGCCGGCGGGATCGGGCTTTTTACTGTTTCAGATTATCGACATCCACGTGCTGGCCGAGTTTACTTTCTACTTCGTGGTGCTGCTGACAAGCTTTGTGTTGATGGCGCAGGTCTATAACTTTTTCGAGCTGCTGGGTGACGTGGTGAAGAACCGCATTCCCATGACCCGAGTTTTCACTTACCTGGTTTTCTTGGCTCCCAAGCTGGTGTATGACACGCTGCCGATCAGCGTGCTGGTGGCGGTCCTGGTGAGCTTCGGAATTCTGACGAAGAACAACGAAGTTACGGCGTTCAAAGCGTGCGGGGTGAGCGTGCGCCGACTGGCCCTACCGATTCTGCTGTTGAGCGGGGTGCTGAGCGCGGGGCTGTTTGCCTTCGATCATTATTACGTGCCGCAAGCCAATCGGAAACAGGACGCCATTCGCAATGAAATTAAGGGCCGGGCCCCACAGACGTATCTGCGTCCGGACAGGAAGTGGATATTCGGAAACGGGTCGCGCATTTATTACTACAAGATTTTCGACACGGCGCAGAACGTGATGGTTGGGGTGAATGTATATGAGCTGGACCCGGCGACATTCGCTCTGACCCGCGAGATTGGCGCTGAACGCGCGCAGTGGCAGCCTTCCCTCCATACCTGGATATTTCAAAATGGCTGGGTGCGAGATGTGCGCGGGGTTAGTGAAACTAATGTGCGCAGCTACCAGGCGACCACTTTCCCGGAGCTGAACGAACGCCCGGAGTACTTCTTGAAAGAGGTGATGCAGGACAAGCAAATGAATTATCTACAGCTAAAGCGTTACATCCACGATCTTCAACAAAGCGGTTTCGACACCGTGCCACTGCGGGTGCAGTTTTACAAAAAGTTCTCAGTGCCGCTGTTTGCGCTGATTATGGCGATGATTTCCATTCCGTTTGGGTTTCTGGTGGGAAATCGCGGAGCAATGGCTGGCATCGGCGTGAGCATTGGAATTGCGATGGCTTATTGGGGAGTGGACAAGCTATTCGAGCAACTCGGAAACGTGAATCACTTGCCGCCAACAGTGGCAGCGTGGTCCCCCGATGCGTTGTTCGGACTAGCGGGGACGTATCTGCTGTTAAGAATGAAGAGCTAGGGCGACTTCGGCCGCCGGGGCTTTGGGCCGCAAGCCGAAGAACTGGTTGACGGTTTGGAGCAAAATCGGCTTGGTGATGGGTTTGGGCAAATAGTTGGTGCAGCCGGCTTTGAAAATCTTGGCAAGATCACTGGCGGTTGAAGACGCGGTCAGGGCGGTAATGGGTGTCGGTGGCAGCTTGTGCTGCACTTCCCAGTGCCGGATGGATAGGGTGGCGGCGCACCCATCGAGCACAGGCATCTGGATATCCATAAGCACAAGATCGAACGGGGCTTGTTTGAAAGCCTGCACTGCTTCCAAACCGTTGGTGCAGACCGTGAGGCGAATTCGAGGGTCATTTGATGTACAACTTGACGATTTGAACAATGTCCAGGCAGTCATCCGCGAGCAAGATGTTGTATTGAGCCTTCGCGGTAGCGGTTTCTTCGGTTTGCATATGGAGTTTGTCGTTCAGTTCATTGTTGATCGGTGTTTTGCGGGAGAAACTTTACCCGGCACGCCAGCATAGAAAGAGATTCGACCGATGCGTTATGTGCTGAGAAACGGGGAGCCTGGCGGATTAACCCGCGTGCTGCTAATCGAGAGCGGCGCGCGAGCCATCCTTAACAAGACGATTCCATTGCTGCGCCAGCGCTGGGGCGAAGCGGTTCAACTCGACCTAGTCACCTGTTACGGCGGAGCGCCGGAGACGCTTCCGGACAACGCAGAGATATTTCGGGTCAACGCGTATCCGGGCAAAGACGGGCGCAAACGGCTATATCGAGAATTGGCGGCGCGGCGCTATGCAGTAGCCGGCCTGATTTGCTCCGGTGAATCAATCATGACTAAGTGGAAATGGTCGATCGCGTTACGTGTGCCAGCGAAGGTTTTCGCGATCAATGAAAATGGCGATTACTTCTGGCTGGACCGGGCGCACGTCTCGACCATCTTCCAATTCGCGCGGGTCCGTTCAGGGCTCGCGGGGGCTGGCGCGGTGCGAACGATAGGTCGTCTGCTGCTGTTTCCATTCACATTGGCGTTTCTCATTCTTTATGCCACGATTGTGCATGGCCGCCGCAAGTGGCGCCAGATATTCCATACTCATTCATGAAACAGATACAAGTCGATCAACTTGGCGGACCCGATCGGATGAAACTGGTCGATGCGCCCAATCCCGTTCCCGGCCCGAAACAAGCTCTGGTCGAAATCAAGGCGGCTGGCGTAAATTTTATCGACGTCTACTTCCGCACGGGCCTTTACAAAGGCGATTTGCCGCTGACTTTGGGCCAGGAAGCGGCGGGGATTGTTAGCGCCGTCGGGGCCGACGTAACGGAAGTCGCGGTGGGCGACCGGGTGGCGTACGCCATCATGGCGCGAGGCTCCTATGCCGCATTTGCCGTGGTGCCCGCATGGCAACTGGTGCGGATTCCCGACGCGGTCGATTTCGAACATGCCGCCGCGGCCATGTTGCAGGGAATGACCGCGCACTACCTCACGCACTCGACTTTTCCTTTAAGCCCAAGCGACACGTGCCTAGTGCACGCGGCGGCGGGCGGGGCGGGGCGCTTGATTGTGCAGATGGCGAAAATGCGCGGTGCGCGGGTGTTTGGAACCGTCTCGACCGAGGCGAAGGCAGCGCTCGCCAAAGCCGCTGGTTGCGATGAAGTGATTTTCTACACGACGCAGGATTTCGAAGTGGAGGTCAAACGGCTTACCGGTGGACGCGGCGTGGATGTGATCTACGATTCCGTTGGAGTCACTACTTTTCTGAAAGGGTTGAACTGCATCCGTCCGCGCGGAATGATGGTGGCGTTCGGGCAGTCAAGCGGCGCGGTGGCTCCTCTGGATCCGTCCGTTCTTAACGTGAAAGGGGCGCTATTCCTGACACGTCCGAGCTTAGGGCACTATTGCGCGACGCGCGAAGAGCTGCTTTTGCGTGCGCGCGAAGTGCTCGGTTGGACAGCTTCCGGCAAACTCAATATCCGAATTGACGGAACGTATCCGCTCTCCGACGTGGCTCAGGCCCATCGGGACCTCGAAAGCCGCAAGACCGCAGGCAAACTTCTTCTCGTGCCTTAGGTGCACGCATGAATCTTCAGTCACGGCTCACAATCTGGTCGATCGCCATTATGGCGCTGATTGTCGGGTTCGTTTCCGTGCTGGATTTGAATGACGACCTAAACACCCAGTTTCAAGCTACACTGGCGCGCTCGGACCTTATTGGCCGCATGGTGTCCGTCCTTATCTCCAGCGTGATCGAGCGTGACCCGAAGGCGCCCGTTAACGTGACGGTAAACCAACAAGCTTTAGGCGAAGAACTGATTAGTTTAATGGGGGAGCAGAAGGCGCTGGTGGAGATTGCGGTGTGCGACCCGCAAAACCGCATTTTGGCCGATACCGAGGAGAAACGGGTCGGCAGCACTTTCGAGGGGTTGCCATCGTTCAGTTCCGTGGTGCGGGGCGGAAGCTGGCGCGAGAAATTGCGCTCCCTCTGGAGAACCGGCAACTATGAGGTTTCCCAGACCTGGGGTCGCGACGGCAAGCCGCTTTTGATGGTGCGGATGGTGGTGGTTTCGTCCCTGCTGCGAAATGAGATGAAGCCGGCTTTTAAGACGCACATGGAGATTGCGCTCGCATCGATTGTCGGGGCCATGCTGGCAGCCCTCTTGTTTTCCACATTTGCATTTCGGCCGCTGGGTAAAGTAGGCAAGATGCTGGATTTGCTGGCCAAGGGCGAGTATGAGGAACAGTTTCTCACGACCGTGGAGTCCAACTCGGATGAAGTGGGGGTGATGGCCTCAAAGGTGAGCCTTCTAGGTCAGCAACTAAGAGGAGCGCACTATGAATTTTCGGACTTAAAGGACAACTTCGAGCGGCTATTGAACGAACTGGAAGATGCCGTATTGATCTTCGGGCGGGACCGCCGTTTGATCGCGGCCGCGGGCGCCGTGGAACGCTTCCTGACGCGGCCCCGCGGCGAACTGCTGGGCCTGCTGCTCAGCGATATTTTTCCACCTTCGACTTCGCTCGGCTTGCTGCTTGCGCAGGCGGTGCAGACGGGCCGGCCCATTCGAAACCGCGGCGTGCCCATCAAGCGCGGCAACGGCTCGGGTCTGTCCAATTTCATTGCGTTGCTCTCGGTCGAGATTCTGGAATCGAGCGGCGCCGTGGGACCCGGTGCCGGCGTGCTGATTCGCCTTCGCGATCCCGAAGCCACGCGGCAGATCGGCCGTCAGCTTCAGACGGCGGACCGTCTCTCAGCCATCAGTCGACTTACTGGCGGGGTCGCTCACGAAGTAAAGAACCCGCTGAACGCGATGATGATGCACGTGGAGCTCGCCAGAATGAAGCTGGCGCATGGCGACTATGATGTAACCCCGCAGATGGACGTAATCTCCGGCGAAATTATGCGTCTTGACCGGGTGGTGAAAACATTTTTGGACTTCACGCGCCCAGTCGTGCTCAATTTGGTGGACGTGCCGCTCGAGACAATGGTGAATGAGATCGCCGATCTGGCGCGCCCACAGGCGCAAGCGGCTGGAATCGAGATTCTGCTAAAGCAGGAGTCGGAAGGGGTTTCCATTACGGCCGACGTCGATTTGTTGAAACAGGCGTTCCTTAACATCGTGGTGAACGCAATTGAAGCGATGCCGAATGGCGGGAATTTGCGAATTGAGTCGTATGTGCGTGGTGACGAGGCCGAAATTCGTATTGCCGATACCGGGCCAGGAATCTCGCCCGAAGTCAGGGAGAAAATTTATAATCTGTATTTCACAACCAAGGAACATGGTTCGGGGATTGGTTTGGCTATGACGTTTCGGATTGTTCAATTGCACGACGGCGCCATCGACCTGGTCAGTGAGCCCGGTATGGGAACGACCTTCTTGCTGAGATTTCCGATAGCTGTGTTGCAGGGATAAGCGATGCCGACAGCCGTTGGAGTGACTTTACGGGGGATGGCAGCAACATTGATCGCCCTCACATGCGGGTGTGCGACCGGCAAACCGCCCGTAGTTGCGTCGGTTCCGCCAGCACCGCAACCGGTGGGCGCAAGTGCGGCGGTCAACGCGCCGGAGCCGCCAATCTCGTATCCGCAGACTGTGGTTCGATTGCCGCGGCCACAGCCGATTCCCCCAGATTCAATCACGGAGCCGCCTTCCGACGAACCGGCGGTGGTTCGACCCTCATCCCGAGTGCGTCCGCCCGCGCTGGCGCCCACGAAAGAGGTGCCAGCGGTGGAGGTCCGCGCGCCCGGCCCTCTTAGGCCCGCGGGTCCCGTGCCAGAAGCCACGCCAGCGCTGACTCGCACCGATGAGAACTCGGTTTCGGGTGTTCAAATTGAACCGCGGATTCAAGCCGTTCGAGAGATGCTGGGACGCTTGGGCAGTCGCAAGCGGACGGCGGATCTGGATGTATCCATTGCACGCGTTCAATCACTCCTCACCCTGGCGAAACGCGCGTTAGACAGGCACGACCTGCGCCAAGCCGATTCCCTTACCGAACGGGCCGAGGTGATCGCCCGGGACTTACTCCGTGCACCGTAACCATTTTCCGATTCGACGGCAGAAACTTGCCGAACAGTTTGGCGAACACAAAATTGACGCATTCTTCGTCACTTCCGCGCCCAACGTGCGCTATCTGACGGGCTTTACCGGAAGCAATGGCCAGCTGCTGGTCTTTCCGGATGAAGCCTATTTCTTTACCGATCCCCGTTACCGCCTGCAGAGCGCGCAACAGGTGAACTGCAAGATTACGATAGCGACGGGACCGCTTTGGCCACGGGTACTGGCGGTGTTGAACAAGCGCAAGGTCCGGCAGCTTGGTTTTGAAAGCCATCACCTAAATTTTTGGAATTATCAGTCGATGCGCGCGGCGGTGTCCCTGAAAACGGAACTGCGATCCGTCACGGGACTGGTGGAGCGGCTGCGCATAACCAAGTCGCCCGAAGAGATTCAGCTGATTCGGGCATCCGTAGAGACCAACTCAGCCGCGTTCGAGCAGGCGGTGAAAGCGATTCGCCTGGGCATGCGAGAGATCGACCTCGCCGCCGAAATCGAATACCGCATGCGCGGATTGGGAGCCCAAAAGGCGGCCTTCGACACCATTGTGGCCTTCGGGGAACGAACGGCTTTGCCGCACGCGCAGCCAGGGCCGACGGCACTGAAACGCGGCCAACTGGTACTGATCGACATGGGGGCGATGCGGGAAGGGTACTCAAGCGATATGACGCGGATGTTGCACGTGGGACGCGCTCCGCGCAAGCTGCGCGAAATGTATGACGCGGTGCTGGAGGCGCAGCTTGCCGCAGTGGCGGCGGTTCGTCCGGGGGTGACGGCCACGCAGGTGGACCAGACGGCTCGCAAGGTTCTTAGAACCGCCGGTTTGGACAAATTGTTCGTTCACTCCACCGGCCACGGCTTGGGTCTCGAGATCCACGAGCCGCCCCGGGTGGGCCGCAAAGACATGACGCGCCTCGCCCCGGGGATGGCAATCACGATCGAACCAGGGGTGTATCTGAGTGGTTTCGGAGGCATTCGGATCGAGGATACACTGGTGGTCTCCGAGACTGGCTGCGAGGTGCTCACCCAGACCCCAAAACTCCTGCGCGAGATCTGAAAGACTGTTAACCTAGAACGTTGCAATGACCCTAGAAGAAATACGAGAGTTGATCCAGCTTGTGTCGGAGACTGGCGTGGCCGAACTGGAATTACAACGCGGCGAGAACCGCGTCCGCATTCGGCGTTCTTTCGCTTCGGAAGGCCACACGTATGCGCCGCAGACTTTCACCGCAACACACTCGCAAGGGGAGGCGCCAGCTTTCCAAAGCGCGTCAAGCAGCCCGCCTGGACCGGCTTCAACTTCGGGGGCGTCAACTGCTCCAGATCCAAAGGTTCAATTGGTGAAGTCCCCCATCGTGGGAACGTTTTACGAATCGTCGTCACCCGAAACACCGCCGTTTGTGCGTGTTGGCGAGAGCGTGCTGCCGGGCAAGGTGCTGTGCATTATCGAATCCATGAAGCTGATGAACGAGATTGAGGCCGAGTTCGCGGGTGTGATCGAGAGCAAGTTAGTTCCAAACGGCCAGCCGGTGGAGTATGGAGAAGCGCTTTTTGCCATCCGCGCCGTTTAGAAAAATACTCATAGCCAACCGGGGAGAGATCGCGCTGCGCATCATTTGCGCGTGCAAAGACTTGGGGATTGGCACGGTTGCGGTGTATTCGGAGGCGGACCGGTACAGCCTTCCGGTGCGTTTCGCGGACGAGGCGATTTGCATTGGGCCGGCGAAAAGCGCCCGCAGCTATCTGGATATTCCCTCGATTATTAGCGCCGCGGAGATCACCAACACGGACGCGATTCACCCAGGCTACGGCTTTCTGAGCGAGAACGCTTCATTCGCGCAGGTCTGCGAGACGTCGGGAATCACGTTTATCGGCCCCAAGCCCGCCGTGATTCAGTCGATGGGCATAAAAGAGCGCGCGCGAACCATTATGCGCGAGCACGGCGTTCCGATTCTGCCAGGGTCGGACGGCGTTTTGGAATCCGCGGAACAGGCGGTGGAGACCGCGGCGAAGATCGGCCTGCCCGTAATTCTTAAAGCTTCGGCTGGGGGCGGGGGTCGCGGCATGCGGGTGGTTCACGATGCGGCCGACATCCCGGCTCTGCTGGCGCAGGCGCAGAACGAAGCTGGCGCGGCATTCAGTTCGGCCGACGTTTACATGGAAAAGTTCATCACGGCGCCGCGACATATCGAGTTTCAGGTGCTGGGGGACCATCACGGGAATGTGGAAATTCTGGGTGAACGCGAATGCAGTTTGCAGCGGAGGCACCAAAAACTGCTTGAGGAGTCGCCTTCGCCGGCCTTGCGCGCGGATGTGCGCGAGCGTGTCTCGGCGAAGCTGAAAGAAGCGCTCGAAGGCATCGGATACACCAATGCGGGGACGGTGGAATTCCTGATGGATGAGGACGGAAGTCTCTATTTCATCGAGGTAAATGCGCGCATTCAAGTGGAACACCCGGTCACTGAAATGGTGACGGGCATCGATTTGGTGAAGGCGCAGATACTAATAGCGGCTGGCGGGAAACTGGCGGATATTATCGAGCTTCCGGTGCAGCGGCGGGGTCACGCGATCGAGTGCCGGATCAATGCCGAGAACCCCGAGACGTTTACACCTTCCCCGGGACGGATTACAGCTTTCAATGTACCAGGCGGCATCGGGATTCGAGTGGACACGCACGGGTATACGGACGGGGTGATCCCGCCGTATTACGACTCGCTGGTGGCGAAGCTGATCGCGCACGGGCGGGATCGGGATGAGGCCGTGCAGCGCATGAAGCGGGCGCTCGATATGTTCGTGGTGGAAGGAATTCACACGAGTATTCCGCTGCATAAGCGGATACTGACGCATCCGGATTTCCTGGCGGGGAATTTCGATACCAATTTTATTGGACGGATGCTGGCAAAATAGAGGAGGCTTCCCCGCTCGAAAGAGCAGTACCCCGGGCATTGCTTCAAACTCGAGTTCCGGTCATAATAGAATTTAGCGGACAGAAGAAGGGAGAACATGCGTGAAGCGTGCCGGATCGGATGATACCTTGCGTTGCTCTTTTTGTCATAAGAGCCAGGACGTAGTCGGCAAGTTAATTTCATCCCCCAGCGATTATCCCAGAGCCTATATTTGCGACGAGTGCATCGCCGTCTGCAATTCCATTCTGGAAGACGATAAAGGCGACGCGCCTTCGTCCAGCCCAAACAAGCTCCCGAAGCCTCTTGAAGTGAAAGAATTCCTGGATCAGTACGTGATCGGACAGGATTCTACCAAGAAGAAGCTTTCCGTCGCGGTCTATAATCATTGCAAACGCATTCATATGAACAAGATGCGAAACTCCGAGGTGGAACTCTCGAAGTCCAACATCATGCTCATCGGGCCTACGGGGACCGGCAAAACGCTTCTGGCGCAGACTCTGGCCCGCATTCTGGATGTGCCGTTCGCAATCGTCGACGCGACCACACTTACCGAGGCAGGTTATGTTGGGGAAGATGTTGAAAATATTATCCTAAAGCTCTTGCAGGCCGCCGACGGCGACGTGCAGAAATGCCAGCAGGGCATTATCTATATCGACGAAATCGACAAAATTTGCCGTAAGGACGAAAATCCGTCGATTACGCGCGATGTTTCCGGTGAAGGGGTGCAGCAGGCGCTGCTGAAAATTCTGGAGGGGACTATCGCTAACGTTCCGCCGCAGGGCGGACGGAAGCACCCGCACCAGGAATTCACGCCCGTAGACACGTCGAACATCCTCTTTATTTGCGGCGGAGCGTTTGTGGGGCTGGAAAAGGTGATTGCCCGGCGAGTTGGCAAGAAGTCGATGGGCTTCATGAACGAGGAGCAGACTGCGGGACACCGCACGGTTTCGACCGCCGCCCTAAAAGCGGGCCACCGCGATCTCGACCTCCTGAGCCAACTTCAGCCGGTGGATTTGATGAAGTTCGGCTTTATTCCTGAATTCATCGGGCGCCTTCCGGTGATTGCCACGCTGGACGATCTGGACAAACACGCACTGGTTCAGATTCTGACGAAGCCCAAAAATGCGATCGTCAAGCAGTATCAGAAGCTTTTCGAGTTTGAGAATGTGCGCTTGAGATTTACAGACGACGCATTGGAAGCGATTGCTCAGTTGGCTATGGAGCGCAAAGTAGGCGCTCGCGGGCTGCGAATGATCCTCGAAGATCTCATGCTAGACTTAATGTATTACTTGCCGTCCTATAAAAAGGTCCGCGAGTTTCAAGTTACGAAAGAAATGGTGTTAAGTCAGAAGATCAGCCTGACACTGCTGGAAAAAGCAGGCTAATCGCTCATTCCATCGACCGGCGACCCGGATCGTCGCCACTGTTCTTTGTTCCCTCCACAAAATTGAATTCAAATGCTCACCTCTAAAGAAAAATCCGATACCAGACGGCTGCCGATGATGCCTATCCGCGACGTCGTCATTTTTCCGTATATGATGACGCCGTTCGTGGTTGGACGCGAATCTAGCGTGCGCGCTCTTGAAGAGGCGATGGCCGGCGATAAGAAAATTTTCCTGGCTACTCAGCATGACGCCTCGATTGATGAGCCACGGCCGAACGAGATTTTCAATGTCGGAACGGTGGTCAATATCGTTCAAAGCCTGAAACTGCCGGACGGCAATATCAAAGTTCTGGTGGAGGGCGTAGAGCGCGCCAAGGTAGTCTCGGTTTCCGATGAGGATGGCTTTTTCCGCGCCGTGGTGCGGACGTTCAATTTCAAGGTGGAGGCGGGCCCGCAACTCGAAGCTTTGGTGGGCCGCGTGACTACGTTATTCGAGCAGTACGTCAAGCTTAGCCAAAATCTGAATTACGAGACGATGATCGCGGCTATTCGGGTGGACGACGCCGGGAAGCTCTCCGATACGGTTGGCGCGAACCTGCAGCTTACCATCGAAGAGAAACAGGAACTTTTGGAGATTTTCGACCCGATCGACCGGCTGACGCGCGTCGCCGAAATGCTCGATATTGAGATCGAGAAGCTCAATGTAGACCGCACCATCCAGGGCCGCGTGAAGCGCCAGATGGAAAAGGCGCAAAAAGAGTACTACCTCAACGAAAAGATCAAAGCTATCCAGAAGGAATTGGGCCGCGGGGAGAAGAGCGAAATCGATGAGTTGAAGAAGCGCATCGAAATGTCTGGCATGACCAAGGACGCTCTGGACAAAGCCATGACGGAGCTTAAGCGGCTGGAAAACATGCCGCCGATGTCGGCCGAATCCACGGTCTCTCGTAACTACCTCGATTGGCTGCTGGCAGTGCCGTGGAAGAAGAAGTCCAAGGAAATTCGGGATCTCAAGTTTGCCGAACAGGTGCTGGAATCGGATCACTACGGCCTCGACAAAATCAAGGAGCGCATTCTTGAATTTTTGGCGGTTCGCCGTTTAGTTAAGAATCCCAAGGGTTCGATTCTCTGCTTCGTTGGGCCTCCCGGCGTGGGTAAAACTTCGCTGGGTATGTCGGTAGCGAAGGCTACCGGTCGCAAGTTCGTTCGCATGTCGCTCGGCGGCGTGCGCGATGAGGCTGAAATTCGCGGTCATCGCCGCACTTACATTGGCGCGCTTCCCGGCCAGATCATCCAGATGATGAAGAAAGCGGGCACGCGTAACCCCGTCTTTATGCTGGATGAAGTGGACAAGATGTCCATGGATTTCCGCGGCGACCCGTCGTCGGCGCTGCTCGAAGTCCTCGATCCAGAACAGAATTTCGCGTTTGTGGATCACTATCTCGACGTGGAATACGACCTGAGCGAGGTTTTCTTCATCGCCACGGCTAACGTGCTGCATACGATTCCTCCGGCTTTGCAAGACCGCATGGAAGTGATCCGCCTGTCCGGTTATACGGAGCTGGAAAAGATGGAGATCGCCAAGCGCTTTCTAATCCCGAAACAGAAGCAACAGACCGGGCTCACGAAGAGCCAGGTTGATTTCACCGATGAGGGTGTTAACGGACTCATCCAGTTCTATACGCGCGAAGCGGGCGTCAGAAACCTGGAGCGGGAAGTCGGAAATGTATGCCGCAAGATCGCGCGCAAGGTGGTCAACAACCAGAATGTGAAAGGCAACCCGGCGCTTCCGGATGCCGTCATCAATGGGGCCACGCTCACGACACTGCTTGGGCCCGCAAAATTCAGGGATTTGCAGACTGACAGGAAGAATGAAATCGGCGCGGCGACTGGGCTTGCCTGGACTGAGGTTGGCGGCCAAATTCTGACTACCGAAGCCACTTTAATGGAAGGCAAGGGCAAGCTGACCGTCACCGGAAAACTGGGTGACGTGATGCAGGAATCGGCTCAGGCCGCGATGAGTTACGTTCGCTCGCGAGCCCATCAGATGGGACTGCCGCGGGACTTTTACCGTAATCTCGACATCCACCTTCACATTCCAGAGGGCGCGATTCCCAAGGATGGCCCGTCGGCCGGAATTACCATGGCCACCACAATTTGCAGCGCACTGACTCGTATTCCGGTTCGCGGCGACGTCGCCATGACTGGCGAGATTACGCTCCGCGGCAAGGTTCTGCCAATCGGAGGCCTCAAAGAAAAACTCCTGGCCGCTCATCGCCACGGCATCAACGAAGCCATCATGCCGAAGGACAATGAAAGAGATCTGCCGGACATTCCAGAGAACATTCGTAACGTAATGAAACTCCACTTTGTCGAGTCCATGGATGAGGTGTTGAAAATCGCGCTCGAACGGGAACTGATTGCGCTGCCGCTGCCCGCTGGATCGGGCGTGGACTTTGCGCAGCCCGTGGACGAGAATCGGGCCCACTAGGGGAGGCGCGGCTTGTTCCTTGCGCGCCTCTTCGTGTAGTAAACTTGATAGCAGAATTCGTAGTAAGTGCTAATAAACCGGAACAGTTCCCCGCCGACGGACTGTCCGAGATCGCTTTTTTAGGGAGAAGTAACGTCGGTAAATCCAGCCTGCTAAACGCTCTTTTGGGAACAAAAGGGCTGGCTTTCACCAGCAGCACGCCGGGCCGAACCCAGACGATCAATTTTTATAGAGTCGAAGGCAAGCAGTATTTCGTGGACCTACCCGGCTACGGTTATGCGCGTGTTCCAAAGGGAATGACCGGTGAGTGGAAGAAACTCGTCGAGTCGTACTTAGAGGCGAGACCGACTCTTGCGCTCGCGTTCCTGATTCTCGACGCCCGCCGGGGCTGGATGGAAAAGGATCTCGAATTGAAGGCGTGGCTCGACTATCAACAACTTCAGTACCTGGTCGTAGTGACCAAGATGGATAAGTTAAATCAAGCAGAGCAACGACGCGGCCTGAAGGCGATCGAGGAGATCGTCTCCGAGCCGCTGCCGTTCTCGGCCCGAACGGGCCGGGGAGTGAGGGAAATTTGGCAAGCGATATCGAAAACAAACCGCAAGTAGACACCCCGCCGCAAGAGAAACCGGTAGACGAGGCTCCCAACCCTGTCGCCGTTGCACCTGAGAAGACGGCGTCGCCTGAAAAGGGCAATGAAAAGAGCTCTCCTCCAATAGAAACCTCAGTGAACTTGGGCAATGGCATGAGTTCTGGCGATGCGCCGCCGCCCGCCCCGGCTCAGAATGCAGTGCCTAATGGGCCGGCGCCCGCAGTGGCACCAATCACTCCGGGCGGACCTCAACAGATCACGACCCCGGGCGGACCGCAAGGGCATCGGCGATCCAAGGGCGCACAGGCGGCTAAGAATGGCTCACCGACTCTCGATCTGGTCGAGCTGAAAGATATGAGCATCCAGAAGCTCAATCAAGTGGCTAAGGACCTTTCGGTCGCTGGAGCCGCCGGGCTCCGCAAACAGGAACTCATTTTTAAGATTCTCCAGACACAAGCTGAGAAAAGCGGGCTGATCTTCTCAGAAGGGGTGCTCGAATGCCTGCCGGACGGATTCGGCTTCCTGCGCGCGCCCGAGTACAACTATCTTCCCGGACCCGATGACGTATACGTCTCGCCTTCGCAGATTCGCCGTTTCGATTTGCGCACGGGCGATACCATCTCGGGCCAGATTCGCCCTCCGAAAGAAGGCGAACGCTACTTCGCGCTAATCAAGGTTGACGCGATCAACTTTGAACCGCCGGAGGAGTCCCGCAACAAGATCTTCTTCGACAATCTGACGCCGCTGTACCCGAATGACAGGTTCAAGCTGGAAACCACGCGCGACAATTTCTCGGGCCGCGTGATGGATCTTCTCACGCCCATCGGCAAGGGTCAACGCGGTCTCATCGTTTCACCGCCTCGAACCGGTAAGACGATGCTGCTGCAGAATATCGCCAATTCAATTACCACCAACCATCCAGAAGTTTCGCTGATTGTGCTGCTGATCGACGAGCGCCCGGAAGAAGTCACCGACATGCAACGATCGGTGCGCGGCGAAGTGATCAGTTCCACCTTCGATGAGCCCGCCACGCGTCACGTGCAGGTGGCCGAAATGGTGATCGAAAAGGCGAAGCGCTTGATCGAGCACAAGAAGGATGTCGTGATTCTGCTTGATTCCATCACGCGTCTGGCGAGGGCATACAACACCATTGTTCCGCCATCGGGAAAGGTGCTCTCCGGCGGTGTGGATTCGAATGCCTTACAGCGCCCGAAACGCTTCTTCGGCGCGGCGCGAAATATCGAAGAAGGCGGATCGCTCACCATCATCGCAACCGCGCTGATCGACACCGGCAGCCGCATGGATGACGTGATCTTTGAAGAGTTCAAGGGCACGGGTAACATGGAAATCCACTTGGAACGAAAGCTTGTGGACAAGCGCGTATTCCCAGCCATCGACATCAATAAGAGCGGCACGCGTAAAGAAGAGCTGCTGATGCCGAAGGAAGAACTCAACCGTGTGTGGATCCTGCGCAAGGTTCTGAATCCGCTGTCACCGGTGGAGACGATGGAGCTTCTGCTCGATAAGCTTGGAAAAACTCGTTCAAACGCCGAATTTCTCGGCTCGATGAGCGGCTAACAACGGTAATCCGCGGCTCACGTGGTATATACTGGCAAGCGCATGTTGCCAGATTACATTTCGAAAGCAGTCCCTAACCCCGCCAACAATCGGGCGCCGTGGTACGTCAACACCGCGCCGACCTACGCCGGTATTTTTCTTTGGATCGCTTTTTACGATCAGCTGGCTAAGGGCACCGCCGACCGCGCTAGTGTCGCGGTTTGCTTGGCGGCCCTGGCCGTGGCCGGCCTTCTCAGCTACGTGCTTTATTATTATGTTCCGGCGATTCTTGGAATGAAAACCGGGTACCCGCTGTACGTTGTTGGAAGTTCCACTTTTGGCACCACGGGCGGCTATGCCATGCCGGG
>JANYJA010000186.1 GCA_025358575.1 Terriglobia bacterium | reverse complement strand
CCACTGCGATTGGCGACAATCAGACAGGTCGGGACGGCGTTCGTGACTTTTTCATCAGCAGTCTCGCCAAAGCGACTGGAGAAAAGCCCACCGCCGAGTCCGTGAATAAATGGCTTCGCGCCAACACCAATAACGAAAAGCTCGCCGCCTACCCTGAAATCAAGAAAGAAATCGGCCAGATGGCGAACCGACTAGGTAACGGCAGCAAGGTGGTCGGGGCGATCGAGAACGAAATCGCGCAGCGCGCAGCCAAGACGACGCTGACCGAGACTGCGAACCAAAGCGCCTTGAGCGCGGTCGAAAAAACGAACGCCCGCGACATTGCTTCCTCCGAATCCTCCATCAAAGAGCACCCCGCCAGCGCGTTCGCAGACACGCACAGCGACGCCGCCATTGCCTCCGTGATGGAATCCAGGGGCAAGGCGGCGATCGGCGTTCGCCGCCTGCTCGAAAAGGCTGCGCTCGACTTGACCGGAGCCGCCACCGATGGCGTGAAGAACGCAGTGCGCTCATGGCTGAACTCCGCCGCGCGCAACGCGCGGGACACGTCCGCCGGACACTCCGCCGACGTGTCTGCGGACAGCTACAAAGTCTCCTCCGCCAAACTCTCTGCCATACTACTCGATTCCGACAAGCGCGCGGCATTGGAGCACGCGTTCGGAAAAAAGACAGTGGCCGCTTACGATCAAGGCTTGAAGCAGACTCAGGCCCAAGAAGGCGGTCTGAAGTCCGGCCAAGGCGGCTCAGACACGGCCCGCCGCGCTTCGACAGCGGAGGCTACGAACACCGGAATGGAGAACGGTTTGGGCGTCCTGAATAGAGCAATTCGCGGCGGAGCGGGGCAGCGTAGCAGCGGCCAGATCAACGCGACGCTTGGCGACGCCACGAACTTGTTGGCCCGGTTCTGGAAGGGCGACTATCGGGCGGTCGCCCGGAAGATGCTCGTTGATGCGCAGCTTGACCCGGAGTTGATGCAAAAGCTACTCCGCCCGGCGGGCAAAGGCGGCGCAGCCGCCGCAGACATTTTCCGAACCTACGTCCCCGGCAGGTCCGAGAAAGACGAGAAGGCCCAGGACATCGGGCCGCTGCCCGGACCCAAGAAATAACCGGACTCCCGCGTTGCTTTTTCGGCAACACGGAGCAATCATCTAAAGGCACTTACATAATTTTATGAACTATACGATTCAAGGTATTCTTGGTACGGCTCTCGCCAATCTCGCTAGTATTTCGGGAATCGACTACCCGAGCGGAACGAACGTGGTTACGTTTGACGGGGCTACGGGGCATAAGCTGATTGTGGGTCAATCGGAGTACTCTGCCCCGTCGTTCTCTGTCGCGTTCGGTTCAAAAATTTCATTTACGAACAAAACCGGGAAGACGCTTCCAGTTGGCTCTAGGTATTATCTGGACCTTCAATCCTACCTGTCATCCGCCATTCCGGTTGCCGGGTTGTATGTAAAGAACGAGTTTGCGGGCGGTCCAGCCGTCACCACATATGACGACGGCGCTGCTCGCGGGAAGGCGAGGATTGCGCTCTCCTCTTCCACAACCGACGATGGTTGGTCCGCACTCAATATCGGATTGAATATCGTCCCCGGCGACGGTGGGGTGGGGACGAGGGCAGAAGCCGCGGGCCCGCGCCTTCAACAACAATTTGAACGCGATTGGGATAATGGACTCGGAGCCCTGAAGACAGGCACCGTATCCGTGGCGGTAGATGGCACCATTGTCACCGGCGTTGGGACGCTCTTTACGTCCGAAATTACGGTCGGAGGCTACTACTACTTTGGTGGGAACTCAAAGCTCATTGCTTCCGTTGAGTCGAATACCAGGATGACGCTCGCCAAACCGCATGCCGTCGGATGTTCGGGGAGCGCGATTCGGGCGAAGCAGGGGCAGAATGAGTGGTGGGTTTCTCTAGGTGACAATCGCTGCTTTCAGATAAATGTCCTCACAGACGATCCAAATTTTGGATATAACACGATGCTGGCTCCAGCGCGAATCACTCCGAACGTCGCGAACACCACGCTGGAATACTTGGCAGACCGCCGGGCGCTCACGCTGGATGGGTCGCTTCAGGTCAACGGCGTTGCGCTGCTCTCCGGGGTTGGGAATAATCTGACCATCGTCCCGCTGACGGGGCCGGCCACTTACTTCCATTACGGCACGACCGGCGATCACGTCTTTCGTTCCGCCAGCACCACGGCTGGCAGCATTATTCTAAACGACACCGCGGCGGCTGGCGGGTCGGTGAAAATTTGCAGCTCCGCCGGATCGGTCGCATTTTACGGAGTCACGCCCGTAGCTCGTCAACTCTTGGCGACTGGCACCATCGCAACCGTGGATAACGTCATCACCGCCCTTCAGAACATCGGGATTTTAAGACAGTCGTAAGGCGGGCTCCGCCGCCCATCGGGGACAACAAAAAACCCGCCTCTTTCGAGGCGGGTTTTCTGTTGCTGCTGAGCGTAAGGATTACGCCTGTGGACAGCCCAGGTAGCCGGGATCGCTGAGGATCAGCGCAAGCTGATAGCTCTTCACGCCGTCCGGCGCGGAGGCGGGCGTGTAGGTGCCGCGCACGTCG
>JANYJA010000080.1 GCA_025358575.1 Terriglobia bacterium | reverse complement strand
CGGAGAGGTTGCTGATGTTCTCGATGGGAAAAGGCGTCGCCGCTCGAGGATCCGCCCAACGGAGGGGGATTTTCTGATGAAGGTTGTTGGCGCCGAGGAGAAGGAACCGTCGGAGGCGATTTTTGGGTCGCGGGTGCGACGACGACTTGCGTGAGATGAATGCCCCCTGTCACGTAGTAGGGGAGATTATTGAGACACCACAAGAATACGTCGTCGCCGATATAACGGATCGTTGATCCGTTGTCGAGTCCGAATAGGACCGAAATATAAGACTGGATCGTCGCGAGGTTCCCATTCGATCCGCCTCCCAGAGCCGGAGCGGCTGGGATCGGAGCCAGCAAGAGAACCCGAACCGGGACCCCGGCGACAATCGCGTTCGGAGCAATCAGAGCGGCGGCTATCGCGGAGATGTTGGCACTAAAGGTTGCGGCCGTAACCCCATTCAAAACGTCGTTAATGCCGAATTCCAACGGAATCAGGATTTCGTCGAGGGCTTGGCCTGAGAAAGCCGCCGTCAAGGCGGCGACGGCTGTCGTGTAGTTCGCTTGGCCAGGGAGCCATTGCGACGTCCGCGACCCCGAAATCCCCTGATTGCTGTCAATAAAGGCCGGAAAGATGTCAAGGTTGCCGTTCGTGATTCCTGCGACCGGCGAAGGGGTGAATCCGGTATGGCTCTGGCCAATTCGACCCAGGCCCCGACGTTTTAGGGGGTAGGTTGCCGCTCCAATTTGGGTCGCTAGAGCCGATCCGGAAGCGGTATCGACAACCTCGACAACGTAGTACGCGACGGCTTTCGGCAAGAGTCCAGTGAGGATCAGCGTTGCCGGATAGCTGCCAGGCGTCACCGTCGCTATCACGTCTCCGGCGATCGGATTCCAGCCGCTAATCGCCGATCCGTGAACCTTGAGGGTGTAGGCTCCGGAGCCGCCCGATGGGGACGAGACGACGAGAGCAACCGTGGTGTCCGTAATCTTCCCTAGCGAGACAGCACCAGAAACCAGGCTCGCGGTGTTGGCTGTGTAGCCGATGCTTCCAGCGTTGGTCAAAGCCGGGCCGCTGGTCTCGACGAGCGTAACGGCCCGGAGACCGTTACTTATCGGATTGAGCGTAAAGTTTGCTGATTGCGTCGAGGTCGAGAGCGTCACTGAAGATGGTGTAAAGACGTCACCCGCAACCGATGACGCTGGGGTAACGACCTTGTTTCCGGTGATGTTTCCATTAATCGAAGCCGTGAAGTTAGCCGAGACGCTATGGGTGATTCCGCTCGACGGCCCGGAGAGCGAAAGGGTTGTCGCCGACGATGCCGAAACGGTAAGGGCCGCAACCGCTCTAGAGTCTCCGAGGTTGAGGGTTCCCCCCGTTGCTCCCGGAATGACCTGAAGTGTCGCGGAGGTCGTCGAGCCGACAACCTGCGAGGAAATAGAGCCATCGGCCTTGGGGCCTACGGGGGTCGCGACGAAAGACGGAAGGCCGGGAGTTCTGGGAGTGAAGAGAGCCGAGTTGCTTGTGAGCGTGATCGCGACGGCCCCAGTCCCGGAGGGTACTGAGGCCGGAGTGATCGAATAAGCGACCCGGACGGCCTCCCAGGGGTCGACCGCGAACGCATTGAAATTCGAGGCGGTCCAGACTCCCGCGATCCAACCGGCGATTGCCAGCCGTCCGTGGAAGTTGGTCCCGCCATAGCGGTTATTGAGAACCGTTTGAGTCGCACCACCCCCGATGAACGCTGAGAGGGGGTTGCCAAGCGCTGTATTTGATCCGGTCGTCAGAGTCGACGTGTTGAAATCATAGAGGTAGTACGCGATGACGCCGGTCGTGCCGTCAATGGTGATCGCGCAAGCGTAGACGTGACCCTGAGTGAGTGGCATTGCAACTGAGGGGACATAGTGGCCCCCCGCAACAAACGCAGATAGATTCGGGGTTGCCTGATAGTCGAGAGTGATCCCGATATCATTGTCGCGTGCTGTGATAATGTTGGCGTAGGGTTGCTGTCCAGTAGGCTTAATCACCGCAAAGAGGGTGATTCCCGCCGCTGCGACGGCCGCCGTGATGCCACCCCCGGCGTACTCGACCTGCTTGTCCGTCCCTTGGATTGAATTGCTCGATGCCCCACCCTCAAAGATGAGGATTGGCCCACCCATCGCCGCATCGGTGCCCCAGACTGGCGACGTCGTCCCGCCATTGGTCGTCGTGAAGGCGGAAACAGAAAGGTCAACGGCGTTAGCCGGGAGTCCTACCCCCTCAGTGAGAGCCGTGATATTCTTCGCGGCAACGCCCAGCGCGTCGGCCGCTAAAAAGTTAGCCGTTGCCGGTTTAGTCGCAATGCTCATGAGATCGGCTCCGGCTAACAAGAGAGCCGGGAAGGGTTTGGAGTCCCCTTCCCGGCCTGGTTGGAATCGATAGCGAGACGGCTCAACTCAGGAGTTGATGATCTGCCCGTGATTCGCTCGGATGATGCCCAGGGCATAACCCGCGTCAAGCGAGACGACATATCCGTTCTTCAGCTGGTTGTATCCAACCTGAACGCGGATCGGCAGTCCCTTGTAATCGATATATGTGTAATCGACAACTCGACCGTCCGGTTCCGGCAAGGGACGGACGGCAAGAGCAATCGCGTTCTTGTGATAGACCAGATTGGTGTAGGTCGCCATCGTGGCCGCTGTCGCCGCGTTCGTGGTCCCGACGAAGGGAGCAGTGAGCGTCAACGCGGTATTCGACTGAATCGAGAGAATCTGATAGGCCGTCAAGGTCGGATCGCTGGCAAAGTAGAGCCACTGTCCGATTGCAAGCTGGGTCGTAAAAGCCGTGCCGACGCCCGTCACCGACGCCGATGCCGACGTGACACCAACCGACGTCCCGGTAACAACCGGAGTTGACGACGGCATCTGCTGGTCATACCCAGACATAAAGCCGAACGCCTCTCCGAGCATTGCGGTACGACGAATCTGGCCCGCGATCTCATAGCCAACCTGTGACTGACTCGACCAAAAAGGATCGGTCGTCATATTAAAGTAGGGTTGCGGGTGAGACGTGAGGAAGAAATTCCCCAGGTCGTCGACCGGAACCTTCGCCGTCGCGAGGTTGCCCATCGCAACGGCAATTGTGTTGCTGTCGATATTCTTGACTTTGGTCGAATTAAGAGCCGCGTATGCGTTAAAGTTTGCCGGAGTCGCCAGGGACGCGATGGCGGCGTTGACGTACTCGGCCATGCCCTTGATCGCACCGTCAAGAAAGATGTTGCGGATCGATTCCGGGGAGTTGAATTGCTCGAAATCCCGAACGATATACGCATAGCCAGGATGCTGGTTAAAAACAAGCGCCTTGGTCGCGAAGCTGATATCGGTGAGTGCGTAGTCCGCAACGCCCACGTCAGCAATGGAACTGGTCGTAGAGGCTGGAAGCGCGATGTTGATCGTCTGCCCAGGGGAAACGGCTTCGGGCTTGTAGTCCCGATAGACCCGTTCCAGGAATTTCGTGGTCCCAACCAGGACCTGAGAGGCTTCACTTGCAGCGGCGACGAGAGTCTGATAGAACGCGGTAACAGTGTTGGCCATAGAGGTAACGGATGCTCAAAGTCTTGAGCGAAGCCGCTGCCGACTTGTTACTCGAAAACGAGTAAACCGGCTTTACGTGCTTCGTTCATCTTGGATTTGTTCGCAAACATCCAAGTATGACTTTGCATGTTCTCTTTCGTTACGACGAAAGAGTCAGGTGTCACACCGGCCTTTGGGGTCGTCCCCCGCTTCACTCCCGGTCCCGGATTCGGGTTTGCGGGAGACGTTCCGGTTGCGGCCGGGGCCGACTTGAAGACCTCGGGAAGCTCCATGCGGAGCTTTTCGATAGTCTCTGTGATCTTAGTGGTGTCGATTTCTTCGCCACTCGAATCATGATCGCTGAGTTTCCAAAGTGCGTCAACCCTTGCGGGGGAAACCCCCTCGGTCGTGACGGCGGTGCGGAACGCGGCGAGATGCTTTTGAGTGCGGAGTTGCGCCTTGAGTTCGGTGATCTCTGTATCCCGGTCGTCGGCCTGGCCTTGAAGCCTGGGCTTGGCCGGAGCCGCCTGCGGCTCCGGCGACTGAGATGCGGATACAGATGCCTTCATGACGGCAAGTTCGCCCGTTAGCTCCGCAACCTTGGCGGATAAGACGCGATTCGCATTCTTACGTCGCGTCGTCTCTCCGGTAAGCCGCTCATTATATTTGAGTAGGCTGGCGTTCTGTTCTTCAAGGCTCATTGGTCGTCTTCCTCGGTTTCAAGGGGGATGGTCTCCGGATCGGTGTCCGGATTGGGATTGGGTGGTGCCGCAAAGATCGCAGCGTATTCGGCTCGATCTTTTG
>JANYJA010000048.1 GCA_025358575.1 Terriglobia bacterium | reverse complement strand
CTGTCGTCATCGCGGGCGCGAAGGATGCAAGCGGCCAAACTCTGGTTTATGCCGTCAATGACGACTCTAGATTCTCCGATTGGGGCTCAACGGCGGTATGGGGATCGACCGCCGTGTGGGGCTCAGCGGGCGTTTGGGGCGGTTCCGTTTGGAGCGGCCACTCGTGGGGGTGGGGATCGACCGCCGTATGGGGTTCAACAGCCGTTTGGGGTTCCAGCGGGACTACCGGCTATTCAACCGTTTGGAGTTCGACTGCAGTCTGGGGCTCAACCGCAGTTTGGGGATCGACAGCAGTTTGGGGAAGTGCGGGTACCCTCGTCGGAGAACCCTAAACCTGTAGATACACGCCAGTTCCGCGCAGATTCATCGCCTTTGAACCAGCACGCGGCTATGGTGCAGCTGGTTCAAAGGATTTCAGTTTGGACTAAAGAAAAATCATAAAGACGCCGATAAACAAAGCGTGATTCTTGTCCTCGCACGTGCATGACCCAACTATTCAGGAATCGATTAGTGCGCAGAATCGCTCTCGGCCTGGGCTCCGCGCTTATTTCCGTCTCGATGGCTGTGCTAGTTTGCGTGGCCTTGGTTCATTTTGCGCCGGGATTTGGTTCCGATATCCGGGAACTCGACCCCAGACTGAATGCGGAAAGCGTTCAAGCTCTCCGAACTTCAAACGGGGGCGGATCCTTTTGGGGCACCCTCAACGATATTGCGCGTCGCGTGACTCATCGAGATCTTGGTAAATCTCAAGCGTTTCAACGGCCTATCGCCGAGCTGCTTAGAGAGCGAATGGCGGTGACTGCAAAGCCTCTTTTCGCGGGAATTTTTGGTGGTTGGGGCGCAGCGCTTATCCTTTCGCTGGCCAATCGGATTTGGGGTCCGATCTTCGCCCGAGTCACCTCCGGATTCAGCTTGTGTCTATTGTGTGTGCCGGCACCCATTCTAGCCTTTGCGCTGCTGAGCCGCAGTGCGTCGTCCAACGCGGCCAGCTATTGGGTTGGATTTGGTGTGGCGCTCATCGTGTTGCCCCGGATTTTGTTGGTGACGGAACGCATCCTTTTGGCCGAAAGCAAGTCGCTCCACGTGGACTATGCGAGAAACAAGGGGCTGACGCGAGGCCGCGTGCTGCTTGCGCACGTGGTGTGGCCCGCCGCGCCCTCCCTGCTCGCAACCGTCGGGTCTTCCGTGGGGATTGCATTGAGCGGCGTGATGCCAATCGAGGTTGTTTGCGACTCGCCTGGCATTGGCCAATTGGCCTGGCTGGCGACGCAGCAACGGGACCTTCCCCTGCTTTTGGCAGTCACATTGATGGTGAGTGTCACGGCGATCGTCGCAAGCTCCTTCAGCGACGTTTCGCGCTTTCGGTCCGTGCTGCGGGGCAGCGATCTGTGAAAGTCGCCCGCGCTGGCGCTCTGGGGTTTCTCGCGCTGATCTGCCTTTCCAGCCTGGCGGCCGGCTGGATCGCTCCAACCCACTTCGAAACGCAAAATCGGAACGCGATTTTGGTCGCTCCCTGCAGGACCTATCCGCTTGGGACGGATGATCTGGGACGCGATCTGTTATCGCGGTTGCTCTACGGAAGCCGCGTTACTCTTTTGCTGGCACCCGCGTCCGCGCTGGTCGCTACTGGCATAGCGCTGCTCGTGGGAAGTCTAGCGGGCGTCTTCGGCGGCATGGTCCGGGTCGGTTTGCATCGTATCATTGATTTATTCCTCTCCATCCCTTGGTTGTTTCTTCTCTTGATCGTCCGCGCCATGCTGCCTCTGAATCTATCGCCAGCCTATTCTGTGTTAACAACATTCCTCGTGCTCGGAACGCTCGGCTGGGCCTCGTCGGCTCGCGTTCTCTCCGAATCCGTGACGTCCATCTGTGCCACCGAATACATCATGCTCTCCCGGTTGCAAGGCGTCACCGCGGTGCGCCGGCTTACGCGGCACATTTTCCCAAATTTTTGGCACTTGATTGTGGCGCAGTTCTGGATCTGCGTGCCGGTTTTCATCGTCAGCGAAGCCAATCTGGGGTTATTGGGACTCGGGATCGGTGAGCCGCTCCCTTCCTGGGGAAATCTGCTTCACCAACTGGAAAATTACGACCGCGTGGTTTCTCATCCGTGGCTGCTTACGCCGCTGTTCGTCGTAGTGCTCTTTTTGGTGAGCATTCAAGTTTCTTTCACTTCGTTTTCAAAGCGACTAACGTCATGAACTTCCGACTTTTCTCAACTTCCTCCCTGCTGTTTGCACTTGCCTTCACTGCGGCTGCCAGTAATATTCGGTCGGGTGGCGAGCTTAGATTCTGTATCCACGCGGATCCCCGAACCTTCGATCCTTACCTGGTTTACGATGAGCCGAGCGAGGCAGTCCGTTTTCTAACCGCTGCCACCTTGCTCAGGCTTGATCGAAAGACACAGCAAATTGTTCCTCAGCTCGCAAGGTCATGGAAAGTTTCAAATGACGGGCGGAAAATCCAGTTCGAGATCCGTCCTAAGGTGTTCTTCTCCGACGGGTCGCCGCTACAACTGACGGATGTAGCGCTGTCGCTGAAAACGTTTTTTGATCCCGCCAAACGCTCGCCGGACGCGGACAGTTTTGGGGTGGACCTAAAAGCAGTCGACGTTCGTGTCGTCGCCCCGGCAAGTATCATTGTTACTTTCCCGCAAAATATCGCAGGTCTGGAGCGGCTCTTCGACGCGGTTGCAATCACGAATGCCCGCGCACTGTCCTTGACGGCAAGGCCCGCCGAAATGCCCGTTCTGGGGCCATTTCGGATTGCCGAGTACCGGCCCGGGTATTCGATCCGACTTGAACGGAATGTTCACTACTGGAAAACTGGTGAGGCTGGTGCCAGCCTTCCTTATCTGGACGCGATTTGTCTCTATATTCAGGCCAATTCCCCGTTAGAACTATTGCGTTTTCGGCATGGTGAGACCGACCTGCTGACCAATGTGGATCCCGAGATGTTCGACGACTTGTCGGCCCAACACACGGCGCAAATCTTCGACCTAGGCCCGTCTCTGGATACCGAGCAACTCTGGTTTAATCAGTCCCCCAGTGCACCGCTCCCAGCCTATAAAAAACGCTGGTTCCTCTCGCGAAATTTCCGAAGTGCCGTTTCGCTCGCTATCAACCGCGCCGATATTGCTCGAATTGCCTACTTTTCTCGCGCTAGTCCGAGCGCGGGACCGGTGTCTCCCGCGAATGGATACTGGTTTAACTCAAAACTGGTTCCCGACCCGATGGATGTCCGAGAAGCGATAAAGACACTTCAGCAAGACGGCTTTCATCTCGCTGGCCAAACCTTACAAGACCGTGATGGGAATGTTGTCGAGTTCTCGCTGATCACGAATACTGGCAACAAAGCCCGCGAACGCATCGCCGCTCTGGTGCAGGCGGATTTGGCAAAAATCGGGATCCGTCTCAACATCCTGCCTTTGGATTTCCCGGCGTTATTGCAACGTATCACCAAAACTTTCGCTTATGAGTCTTGTCTACTGGGGCTGGTAAACAACGACCTTGACCCGAGCGGCCAAATGAACGTGTGGCTCAGCTCAGGCTCGAATCACGCCTGGAATCCGAACCAACTTCACGCTGCCACGGACTGGGAACGGGAGATTGACAAGTTAATGCAGATTCAGGCCTCCGAAACTGCGCCGACGCGCCGCAAAGCGGCGTTCGATCGGGTCCAAGCCATCAGCCACGAACAAAATCCCGCACTCTATCTGGTGACCAAACACGCTCTCACCGCCTACAGCGCTTCGGTCGCGAACCCGTCTCCCTCAGTTTTGTTTCCGCAAGCGTTTTGGAATGCGGATGAGCTGTATTTTCGAGTTGGCGCTCCTGCTCGGCAACGCGCGGCGGAACGTGCCAAATGACCGAAGAGTGTGTTCACACGTCGGACTGCGCGGAGGCTGACACACTAGTCTCTAGACTTCTTGAGGTAACGCTTTCCGTTAATTATCCGGGCAAGCCGAAAATCTTGCGAGACGTTGCGTTTTCTCTTTACCGCGGTGAGGTTCTAGGGCTGGTCGGTCTGAGCGGCGCGGGCAAGAGCACCATCGCTCAAACGATTCTTCAAACTGTGCGGTTGCGCGGGGCCGAAGTGAGCGGAAAACTCGTGTTCGATGGCGAGGACCTGCTGAATGCGCGCGAAAGCCGGTTGCGCCGAATCCGGGGTCGGCGCATAGGGTTTATCCCGCAAAGCCCGATTGCCTCCCTCAACCCAGCGCTGAGCCTGCGGATCCAGTTTCGCGAGGCCTGGGAAGCTCACTCGAAAATGCCGTTTACGCAGATAGTTCCCCGGATTTTTGAGTTGCTGCAGCAGGTAAGCCTTCCGGGAACACATGACTTCCTTCGCTCCTATCCATCGGATCTGAGCGTGGGTCTGGCGCAGCGTGTGTTGATTGCACTGGCCATGCTTCACAGTCCGGATTTGGTCATTTGCGACGAGCCGACCAGCGCGTTAGATGTGATCACACAGGCTGAAATTTTGGATTTATTTCGCCACCTGAATCGGCAAACCGGAATGGCGATGCTCTATATCTCGCACGATCTTCTCTCCGTGGCACAGCTTTGCCATCGCGTCGCGGTTTTGTACCAGGGCTCACTCGTCGAAGTGGGTCCAACCCGGCAGATTTTCTCAGATCCGCAGCATGAATATACTCGCAGGCTGGTCGAGTCGATCCCCAGTATAGAAAGCTTCGAGCGGCGGACTGGCTAAGCCGTTAATCTTGGCGACTCTTGCCCGAGCCGGAGATTTGTCGTGACTTTAATGGGCGTGCGGTGAATAATAGAGAACATCGTCTGCGCCAGCATTGCCCAGAAAAGCAGGGAGGGGCCGCTGGCCGGAACGGATAAACCATTGAGTGACTGCGCCTTAATCTCGATGAAAGCGGCAGCCCCGGTACGGGCGCCGGCTAATAGTGGCGTGTTGCAAGGCAAATGCACTTGCGGGGGTCCCATGAGCGCTGGTGGCGAATGCGCTGAGTGCACCGAAATGGAGAGTAGTTCGGGTTCAAGGGACAGTGATCGGCGGAACTTGGGGCATGACTTCAGCCACATTCCGCTGCACCCCAAAACACCGGTTAGGCTGCAGACGAAGCTGGCCGTGAATGCGCCGGGCGATGTTTTTGAGCAGGAAGCCGACGCCTTCGCCGACAAAGTCATGCGGATGGGCACTCCGCCGGCAGAGGCGGTTCGGCATCGGAGCGAGGCGGGAAAGGTCGCTCAGCGGAAGACGAGAGACGACGCTGATTTGCAAACTGCGCCGCCGATTGTGGATGAGTTGTTACGTTCGCCTGGGCGTCCGCTAGATGCGGGCACGCGGGAATTTATGGAACCGCGTTTCGGACACGACTTTTCGCGGGTGCAGGTGCACTCGGGCGCTGCCGCCGCTCAATCCGCCCGCGACCTGAGTGCCAGCGCCTACACCGTGGGGCACCACATTGTATTTGATTCGGGCCGGTTCGTGCCCGGCACGGATGAGGGGCGGCGATTGCTCGCTCACGAGTTGACGCATGTGGTGCAGCAAACATCGCTGGACGGCGGGGGGGCCACCGCCGGGCGGACGCTGAGCACACCCAAAGTGCAGCGGCAGGTGCCCTTTGTGGAGCCCTGGGCTAGGCCTGTGCCGCTGCCGCGCATCGGTCCCATTCCCAACATAGGCCCGATGCCCGACGTGCGCCCGATGCCGCCAGTGATACCCATGCCCGGCAACTTCGATTTCGAGCCCGAGCTTGAGATCGAGGATATTCCCGATAATGAAGAACTTGAAGAGCCGGGGGGCTCGCCCGATCAGAAGCCAGAACCGGATGCAGAGCCCGCAGCCGAGCCCGCGCCGCAACCCGGACCCGCGCCGGTCCCGCCGATTGTCCCGAATCCCGCGCCTGACGACAAGAAGGACGATGATCAGAACTTTTGCGGCAGCAAGCGCATGCCGCTGACCCAGGTTTCATCATCCACCGGCCCCTTCGGGCAGGGTGGCACAGTTCGGGCCAGCCCTTTGACACGCTGCCCCGGCAATACGATCGGGTCGGTGGCCAAGGCCTCGACCTACCCGGATCAGTTTCGCTGCATAAAAAAAGCTGGCTTGTCGCGGACTTGGCTGCCACTGCACCTGTTGCACGGCCCTTCGCCGCGGCCGCACACGCGATTACGAAACCTGCACGGGCCCGGCAACGAACGCTGGAATATCATCATCGGCGACACAACACTCAACGGGAAGATGTATCATGCCGTCGAGGACTTGGTAATTAATCGGGTCTACGATTGGAATCAGGTGCTTTGGCTTGAGTCGAAGGTGGTTGAATACTTCCCCGGCGCTGAGTTTTTCGCCAAGAAGGTCAGCTTGGCCTGGGGCCTCTTCGACACCAGGAGCAACACCGAGACCAATACAATCGGCGGGGGAACCTTCGAAAGCGAGAAGACGCCGCCAGCCTGCCCGTCGACCTCGCGCGCGGGCGCTCCTGCCGTGACCCCGAACGCGGCATCGGGCTTCGATACTACGATCAGCATTTGCCACACTACGTTGAAATCCAAGACGCCGTTTCCGGTGACCAGCGGCGGTTTGGAACTCAAGTTACGCGCCCGCGCCCAGGGCCAGAATTGCAACATAAACGACTACGTGGTCGAATTGTTTAAGTTCAATAAGAACTGGATCGACGGAGCTTTCGGCCGCAAGACAGTGCCCGCGGGCAAGTCCGTCAAGCTTCGCTGGGCCAACCTCCCAACGGGCGATTACTATTTCGTGTTTACGGTAGGGCCGCACGACCCCACCTGCTGCCTCAAAGGCGACATGTCAGTGCGGACCTTCTTCGCACAAGCCGGTGGTGGAATCATCGCGTGAACAATAGCGAAGGCTGTAGACGCAAGTGTCATTAGCACCAATATGGCGTCTTGGCGGTCCATTCGTTGTGCGGATGACGTCTGTGCAGTAAGTCGAAGGCGCGCTTGAAGATCGTCGAGTTGGCTGCGTCGGGGATCTGGCACCCGTGGCGGACCACCATCAGCCGAAATTACGGGCTCCGGAAAGTGAAGCGATTCCAGCAGCGTTCGATAGAACGGGCGTTCTGAAAGGCGCGCATCGAAATCGATTGGAGTCCCCGCACCCCGGGTTGGTTGGCGATATCGAGCAAACCGGCAATCAGCGACGCCGCCGAAACCGGCGCGTGCGCCAGCCGTGATTCGATACGCACGACGGCCAGCACGGCCGCACTGGGCGCTAGCGCCAAGCGCTGGGTTCGAAGGCGCATAGCGATGGGTGTGGCGGAAGTTTCCCAGACACGCCAAACTGCGTGCGACTAGCGGCGCGATTCTGTTACTGGATGCGAACCCGGCGGCGCGTTGAATCGCGGGGCGGCAAACGGATAAACGTCCGGAACCACTTTCACTCCCGTCGTGAATTTGAAATCGTACTTGCCTCCGGAAGGAAACGTGAGTTCCACAAAGTAAGCTGTGTAACCCTTAGCGGGCTTCGGAACGTGCGCTTCATAATGGCCGGACCGCAGGGGCGTGAGGTCTGAGCTACGGAACGGGCGTCCAATAGTTTCCATCCGGAAATCGCGCGCATCTGGATTCGTGGCGCGCCAGATTTTTACAGTCCGCGGGGTGGTTTTCGTATCCACCGTGATGATGCCATCCGGTTGTATTTTCCACGTGAATTGGGGTCGCGCTTTGCCATGCACAATCGATTCGAAATAGGCGGCCATACTTTCGCCCACATCGGTCTTGTCTTTGATCGAGTGGTCGGCGTTCGGAACATAGCGCAGATATTTCTCACCCGGCAATTGATCCCAATAAAACTGGGAGGAATCGGGAAGGAAGAATTGATCGTCAGCGGCATTGATGAGGAACTTGGGCATGGTGAAGCGCTCGCGGTATTGGAAAGGCTCCTCGATTTTCATGAGATTCCGATATTCGGCGGTGCCGGTCCACGGCATGATTCCGGCGCGCTTGTAATCGTCGATGGCCGATGAGAACTTGCCGTAAACGCGGAAGTGATGCAGGAATGAGGGTTCGATATTCAGTAGGTCGATCACGAGCGGCATGATCGCGACCACCCGGCGGTCGACGGCCGCGGTGGTCCATGTTGTCCAGCCGCGCTTCGATTCGCCGGTAACCACAAACTGGTCGACGGTAACGCCTCGTCCCTTGGAAGCCATAAACATAGAAACGGCATCCATGGCCTTGACCGCGGCCTTCGTCATCGGCAGGCGCAGGGGCCACTTATCGTCGCCGGTCCGAAGAAATTTGTTCCAGGTGTATGCAATGATCGCGTCTTCTTCGCGTTCCTCCGTTTCGCCATGGAAGATCAGCGGCTGGTTCGGGACGTTGCTTAGAGTAGCGACCACGGCGCCTGTCATCACGGCGATTTCAGAGGCAAGCGCGTCGGCTTGGTGCGGCGCTTCATCGGCGCTCCCGCCGCCGCCGATAAACAACAGCCCGACGTGCGTCGCGACCACGTCAGGCGCGATTACCGTGAGCCAGTGCTTCCAGATGGGCCGATTCACCTCCGCCGCCGTGAGATATTGCTGAGACGTCATCGACAGGACGAAAGCCGTATAGCCGCGGCCTTTTATTTCGCGCGTTAGATCGTAATGGAAGTGCGCATCCGCGCGGTGGACATATCGGTCCAGCGCGGTTTCGGCAACCGCGCTGGGGAACGGAATAGCTGCCAGCAAGAGTGCCGCAAGTAGTTTTAGTGCCGGGAAATACGTCCACGGATTCATCTCCGTCGATTCTAACGCGGCACGTGAATCCCTACCGTGGAATCGTGCGTGGATTGTTTGCGCGTAATTGAAAAACGTTATAGACTAATCACGAAATTGCTTTTCGAGCTTATGGGGGAACTCAAATGAAGAATTTACGTTTGTATGCATGCTTGGCGACTTCGCTCTGGCTTGTTTCGGCAACGCCGCGGATGTGGTCGCAAGCGCTCAGCGGAATTAATGGCACTGTTACCGATGTCGCGGGAGGTATCGTTTCGGACGCCAAGGTCACGGTGACCAACATCGACACACAAGTTTCGAAAACGGCACGTACGAGTTCAGCAGGGACGTACACCATCACCGATCTGATTCCCGGCAGATATACCGTCTCCATGGACTCGCCAGGTTTCCAATCGTCCGTGCACAATGGCGTTGGCGTGGAGGTTGGAAGGGTCTCTACGGTAGATGGCGAACTCCAGCCCGGAAATACTCAGCAGACCGTTGAGGTGGTGGAAAATAGCATTGCTCTCGACACCACGGCGCCCAGCCTGAACACTACGATTGAGAACAAGGTGGTCCAGGAACTACCCAATCAGGTTAGCGGCGGTCGCGGTCGTCAGATCGACAACTTTATATTCCTCGCTCCCGGCGTCACGGGGAACACCTTCAGCCACCGGATTAATGGCGGCGTGGATTTTCAAAATGAGGTGGTCTTCAACGGCATCCCGATGGCGCAGGCCGAAACCCAGGGCTTTCAGACGATCTGGAATCCCCCCTTTGAGCTGGTGAACCAGTTCAACGTTTTGCGTTCGTCATTCTCCGCTCAATACGGGCTGGCACAGGGCGTCGTTACCTATCAGACTGCCTCGGGAACTAACCAGTTCCACGGCGACGGCTTTGAGATCATTCGAAATAACTTTTTCGATGCGCGCGGAGCCTACAACCCGACTGTGCCCATCGACCACGAAAACAATTACGGATTCAGCATTGGAGGCCCTGTTTGGCTGCCCAAAATCTACAACGGAAAGAACCGGACGTTCTTTCATGTCAGCATGGAGTGGTACCGGCAGAATCAGGGCAACAGCGGCTTTATCTCGTTGCCTACGGTTGGCGAGAAGGCGGGTGATTTCAGCGCCCTTGGCACGCCCATATTTAATCCGGCGACTGGTAATTGCACCGCGAATGGCAATACACCTGGAACGCCTTTCAACGGCAACATCATCCCGCAGTCCTGCTTCAGCCCGCTTGCGACCAGCTTGTTGAAGTACCTGCCCAACCCGACCTTGTCCGGCTTCGTCAATAACCAGCCCAATTTAACTGGTATTAATCCCACACGGCAAAATCCCTGGGGCTTCACCATCGACCACAACATCAGCGAAAAACAATCGATCCACTGGGCTCAGTGGCGCGACAAGCAGACCTCCTTTGGAGGAGGCAATGGTTTCACCAAAGACAATCCGCTAGGAAATTATACGTATTTCCCGAATCTCGGCACGGTGTTCATTCTGAACTACACGTACGCCATTTCGCCGCATTTCGTGATGACCGCGGGGGCGAGCTGGCTGGGAGAGTTGAACTTTCAAATCCCGAGCCGGGTTGGCGCGAATCCCGGTTTCGCGGCAGCGCCGGGCGCGCCGATCATTCCCGGAATTAACTTCGGCGGACCTCTCTCTCCGCAAAGTCTTGGCACCTCGAATACGAACTCGATCAACCGGAAATTAGGCGTGGTAGCTGAAAACAATTATCTCTGGATTCACGGCAGGCACACCTTCAACTTCGGCTGGGAGTTCCGCAAAACTTATCAGGACGACAATGAATGCCAGCAGTGCGCCGGAAATTTCAACTTCAGCAATAACCAAACCGCCGATCCTAAGAATCTCGGCAGCACTGGTAATTCATTTGCCAGTTTCCTTCTTGGCTCGGTGGACAGCGCGGATCGTATTGGATCACAAGAGCTGAGGCTTCACAACACCGACGTTTCAACCTATTTGCAAGACGACATCAAGCTGAATCCCCGGCTCACGGTCAACCTTGGCCTCCGTTGGGACATTATGGTGCCGTTCGGAGAGAAGAACAATTCCATCGTATATTTCGATTCGAAAATTGCTAACCCTGGAGCCGGTGGACGTCTCGGCGCAGCCACCAAATTCGGCAATTGCCCGGGCTGTGCGGGGGTCAACCGTGCCGATATCCACTGGGCTCACTTCAGCCCCAGAACGGGCTTCTCTTACGAATTGAATAAGAAAACTGTGGTTCAAGGTGGCCTGTCAGTCAACTTCCTCAATGGCGGGGCCTATGAATATGGAATCAGCAAAGTGGCCGTGAATTACGGCAACCTGCTCTTGGGCTCTTTCCAGCGGAACTCTACCGGCTCAACCAACCCGGGTTTCGGTTCCTTGGATACCAACATTCTGCCTTTCCCCGCCGCGACTCCGTTTAGCCCCACGCTCGCGAATGCCACCAGCATCAATGCCTTTGATCCTAAGTTCGATGGCGTCGCTCCATACGACGTAGTTTGGAGCCTGGGAATTCAGCGCGAGTTGCCGTACAACATGTTTGTGTCGGCTTCTTATGCCGGCAACCGCGGCAATCGCTTGCCCGCCCAGTTGAATCCGATCAACCAGGTGCCTACGGCCTACTTGGCAAAGCTAGGAAGCAAGCTTGGCGACCCTTTTGCGACCACCGGGGCAGGCCTCGGCATCGCACTACCTTACCCGAGTTTCAATACGGATTTCCCAACAGCTACGAACCTGCAGGCGCTGCGTCCATACCCTCAATACGCCGGAATTTTCAATAATTTCGACATGAACGGATCGGCGCTGTATCACGCGATGCAGCTCCAGTTCGAGAAACGGTACACCAATGGGCTAAGCTTCCTGGTTTCGTACACGCTGTCGCGCATGATGTCGAATACCAATTCCGGCTTCACCTCGTTCGTGAGCCAATCGCTGAACAAGGACAACCAGAAGTCGGAGTGGTCGATTGATAACAACGATCAAACTCACTTAATGAACATAGCTGCGACCTATGAGCTGCCATTCGGCAAGGGGAGGCCCTTCCTGAATGGAGGCGGCATCACCAATGTGGTGCTGGGCGGTTGGCAGGTCAGCCCGTTGTTGAGCTATGCGAGCGGCACGCCGCAAACAGTGAACGTGGCGGGCGATCCACTGGGGAATGGAACCGGAAACCGGCCGAACGTGGTGTCTGGCGTGCCCCTCCAGTTCTCTTACGACAACGTATACAAGGGGCTGCCGGTTTTCAACAAAGCGGCTTTCACCGACCCAGGCCCATGGGTGATTGGTAATGAGAAGCGCGTTCTGGCTGGCATTCGGAGTCCGACTTTCAAGAACGAAAACATCGCATTGGCCAAGTACTTCCCCGTCGGCGAGCACGTTAAATTCAAACTCGAAATTGAGTTCTTCAATGTCTTGAATAGGGTTGTCTTCTGCACCCCGAATACAAATCTGGAGGATCCCAATTTTGGGCGGGTAATCACTTGTCAAGGGAATGCGCCGCGTCAGGGCCAGGGACATTTGGAGATCAGGTTCTAACGTTAAACTGTGCTCAGAGAGAATGTATCGCGCTGTTTTCTTTACCGCGCTGCTGGCTGAGGGGCTTGTCGGGCAGTCACCGCCCCTCACCGCGGTTCAAGCCTTAATCGATTCCAAGAAACTAGCGGAATCAGAGATAGCAGTTCGCCGTTACGTGGAGACATACCCGGAGTCGGCGGAGGCGCAAAACCTTCTTGGATTTATTCTGTTTCGCGAAGGCAATGCGAAATCATCCTTAGCTGTCTATGATGCGGAAGCACGTTGGCCCTCCCTAAGTGCGTTGGATTTGCTAGCGATTGGAGGCGATCACTTGCTTCTAGAGGACTATTCCACCGCTGGTAAGTGGTTCGCCAAAGCAATTGAGAAAGACCGCGGCAATGCCTTGGCCTTCTATTATCTTGGGCGCGCTAAGTACAATGAATCGCGTTTTGAAGAGGCGATCAAAGCGTTCGAGGAATGTTTGCGCCTGGATCCGAAGAACGTCAAAGCTGGCGGCAACCTGGGACTATCCTTCGAAGCGCTGGGCAGAAATGAAGAGGCCTTCGCGGCTTATCGGGCGGCGGTCGCGTTAAACGAACGCGCCGGAAGCAGAGAACCGGGACTGTACTTAGATTTTGGGACGCTTCTTTTAGCCCGGAAGCAGCCGTCCCAAGCGGTTCCTTATCTGCTTCAAGCGGTCCAAATGGCCGATGGAGACGCGCGGAGCCACCAGGAATTGGGGAAGGCATATCTGGCGTTGAATCAACTTGACAAAGCTCAGGAGGAGGCAGAAAAAGCAATCGCCCTGGCACCCCAAAATGCCCCGAACCATTACTTGCTGATGCAAATTTATCGCAAGCGTGGGCTCGTGGAAAAAGCGGACGCGGAAGGCCAAACCTATACCGGCCTGACAGGTGCGCATTCCGCGCCGGAAACTCCTCTGGCCGGCGCTAGATCTCTGCTCACGCTGGGCAAGCTTTCGGAATCCGAGCAAGCTACCCGCGATTATCTGCGATCGCGTAATAACTCGGCGGATGGACATTATCTTCTCGCTTACATTCTGTTCAAGGAGCAGCGGCCGAAAGAGTCGCTTGCGGAGTACACGGAGGCCGCAAGGTACCGCTCTCCTACCGCGGCGGAGTTTGAAGCGGTTGCGAGCGACTACGTTCTTCTGAAGGATTATCAGGACGCCGCCCGCTGGTTTGCCAAGGCCATTGAATTAAATCCCAAGGATGCGCTTGGCTGGTATTACTTAGGACGCACGAAATACAATTTGAACCAGTTCGAGGAGGCCATTGGCGCGTTTCGGGAGACTCTAAAACTCGAGCCAAAAAACGTCAAAGCATCGGATAATCTGGGTCTCTCCTGCGAAGGACTCAACCGGACCGAGGAGGCAATCGGCGCTTACCGAAACGCGATTGCCTGGCAGACGGACTCCGCCCTCAAGGATTCCGGGCCGTTTCTAGATTTGGGGACCCTGCTGGTTGAGCAAGGCCAGGCGAACGAAGCGCTCCCGGATCTGCTACAGGCTGCGCAAATATCGCCAGCGGATTACCGGGTGCGCCGCCAGCTTGGCAAGGCCTACATTCAACTACATGACCTTGAGAAAGCCCGCATTGAGCTTGAAAGGGCCGCGGAGCTCGCTCCCCAAAACGCGCCGGTGCATTTCATGCTGGGTCAGGTGTACCGAAAACAGGGGTTACTAGAGAAAGCGAAGGGTGAAAATGAACGCTATGCCGCTGTCGTCAAATCAGGATCTGGCTCTGAAAATTAAGAGGAACATGAGGATCATCCGGCTTACCGCCGTGCTCGTGGCGTCATTTTCTCAACCCGTCGGAGCTTGGGCGCAAGCTCCAGGCAGCTTTATTCAGGCCGAGTTGCAAACTGCTATCAAGGCGAAACGAGCCAAGGTGGGCGACACGGTGAAAGCTCGCGTGGTGAATGCGGTTCCGCTTCCGGACGGCACCTTGATTTCAACCGGGACGATCCTGCTTGGCGAGATCCGGGCCTCGGAACCGAATTCGATCTCGATCTCATTTGATTGGATGGAAAAGGATGACCAGAAAACGAAACTTCTTTTATCCATTCGTGCGGCAATGATGCCCGGCGGTCCGAGGTCGGAAACGAAATCAGCCCAGACCGGATCGGTAATCGGCATGCCTGGAGTTTCGCTGGAAATCGATGAAGGACCGCAACATGCATCTAAGTTCGGTTCGGCAAGCAAAGACTTTCAACTGAAACAGGGAATGCAGTTGATGCTTGCCGTGGTTCAATAGCTCAGCGCGGTGATTCTTTGTTTTTGATCACTTCCCGCGCCCGTTCGGCGGTCGCGGTGCGCACGCTCTCTTCAAGGTTGCTGAAGATTTGCATTTCGGTTTGAGCTTCTTGCATCCGCCCGAGCGAGCGGTAAGTCTTGGCCAGCAGAAAGTGATTACTGGCCTCCGCGGGTTGGGTCTTCACCGCCTCTTCCAAGTCGGCTACGGCTTCCTTATTGCGGTTCAGCTTGATAAGTGCACGCGCTCGGTCCACGCGCGCCTCGGTCATGCCTGGGCACAGACTAAGCGCTTTATTAATGCCGGCGAGCGCCTGTTCCGCGCTGCTGTTATTTTGCAACTGCGTCGCGCCGATCTTCCATTGGGCTTGGCAATTCGCGGGATTGAGAGCGAGTTCGGCCTGAAACTGGTCGAGCGCGGCATCCCACTGATCTAAACCCCTATAGGCTTCGCCAAGCTTGAAATGCGTGCCCGACCTCTGCGGATTCATTTCAACGGCTTTCTTCAGTTCCACTACGGCGCCATCGTAGTTGTTCATGCTTTCCATCACTTCGGCTGACAGCTCGTGCGAGAGAACGGAGTCGGGGTCGATGGAATTCATTTTGGCTAAAGCCTGCTCGGAAAGCTTCATGTAAGTTTTGGCCAATAGATACCAGACCTCCTGATTTTTCGGTTGCCGGCTGGCGAGTTGTTGCAATTGCGAGGAAGCAGTCTGATATTCGCTGAGCTTGCTTAAATCTTTCACCAGAAAAAGCTGGGCATTCTCATCGGCTGGATTGGCCTTGACCGCGGCCTCCAAGCGGGGACGTGCTTTCAGGTACTCGCCTGACTCGTAAAGTGAAATACCGAGCAGCGCCGACGCGGATGGCATGCCGGGATTCAGCTTCAGACCTTGCTCTAAAACATCGGCGGCGGCCTTATAGTCTCGCTGCCGGAAGTACAGTGCGCCGAGATTGTTGTAGGCGGGGCCGAGCCGTGGCGCAATGCGAAGTATCTCGCGGTAGCCGGCGATCGCCGCCGCGATATCGCCTTTCGATTGCGCCGCTTTCGCCTGAAGATAAAGCTGCTGGACGCGCGGATCGCTTTCGCCGGAGTCGTCTTGACCCCTCAGAAGCTGCAAGCTTGGCAACACCAACAACAGGAAAATGAGGACGGGATGCCGGTGGCTCATCGCTTCGATTATCCTTCATTGCTATAGACTGAGACGTACAGATGAGACTGGCGTACATCGCTATTCCCATCGCGCTGGTGGTTTTTCCCTTCGCGATTTTTTCTCTGGCGGGCAGTGCTCCCGGCCTCCAGTTTTCCGAAGTCGCAAACGCTGCTGGAGTTCACGCTGAGATTCGTTGCGGCGGTCCCGAAAAGCGCTGGATCCCGGAAGCCAATGGAAGCGGCGTGGCCTGGCTCGATTACGACAATGACGGTTTCATGGATTTGCTCATTGTGAACGGTGGCAGCATGGAACAATTGCGCCGCGTGGTTTCCGGCGGGACGCCTTCGACTTCAAAGAACGGCGTGTACCTGTTTCACAACTTAGGCAATGGACACTTCGAAGATGTCACCGAGCGCGCTGGACTCTCGAATCCTTACTGGGGAACCGGCGCGAATGCGGCAGACTACAACAATGATGGCTTCGTCGATATTCTGATTACGACTATCGGCGTGGATCTTCTATATAAGAACAACGGCAACGGCACGTTCTCAGAAGTGGGTGCGTCAGCGGGATTGATCCGCGACGTGAAATGGCACACGGGAAGCACTTTCGGCGATTTCAACAACGATGGCTACCTGGATCTGTATGTGGCGGGATATGTGGACATCCACTCCATTTCGCTTGCTGAACCCGCGCCCGTTTGCCCCTACAAGGGAATTCCAGGTTTCTGCGGGCCGATTGGAATGAAAGCTGAGCACGGCATTCTGTATCGCAATAACGGCAACGGGACCTTTACCGACGCGACGAAAAGCGCGGGGCTCAATGACGTCAAACCATCTCACGGCTTCAGCGCCGTCTTCGATGATTTCAATCACGACGGAAAACTTGATTTATTTGTGGCTAACGATTCCGATCCAAATTCCTTGTTCTTAAACCAGGGTGATGGAACGTTTAAGGAGTCCGCGCTCTTCCTTGGAGTGGGTTTCAACGCGGACGGCCTGGTTCAATCCAACATGGGTATCGCTATCGAGAACGATGACGATAGCGGGCGGTTGAATATTCTTACGACCACATTCTTTGACGACTACTTTCCTTTATTCAAGCAAGATAGATCGGGTTTCTTTGAGGATGCGTCTTCGTCAAACGGCCTCACCATGCTGACCCGGAGATTGCTGGGTTGGGCTTGCGGCTTTGCGGACTTTGACAATGACGGCTCACGCGAGTTGTGGCTCGCGAACGGCCATGTTTATCCTCGTTCGCCGCATTATCTGGAACCCATAACCATCCTTGCCAGGCATCGCGGCGCGTTTTCGTCTGTCTACCATTTTCCTGAAACTCCCAACAACTCCTATCGCGGCGGCGCGACGGGAGACTTCAACAATGACGGTCGTATTGACCTTGTGGTCTTACCGATAGCGGGCCAGCCAGTGCTGCTCCAGAACGACACTTCCAGCTCATCCGCTTGGGTAGGGTTGCAGCTTCGGGGGACCCGCGGCAACCGCGATGCGATCGGCGCGAGCGTTGAGATGGATTTCTGCGGAAAAACGCGTTTCGAGACCCTCCGCAACGGCGGCGGCTACCTTTCGAGGAACGATCTACGTTTGCACTTCGGCCTGGGCGATTGCACGAAAGTGGATCGCGTAACCATAAAGTGGCCGCGCGGCGCGGTGCAGAAATTGGCTGGGGTGCCGGCGAATCGCTACACCACAATTGAAGAGCCGCGCTAACGATGTCCCCGCGAGCCAGCGTTAGCGGCGTGATCTTGTTGATGTGCCTCGGATCTTTAGCGGCATGGCAAGGCGCACAGGGTCCACCGGGAAACTTTACCGATGTGACCGCTGCCAGCGGAGTTCATTTCCAGCATGTTGCTTCACATACATCCAAGAAATATTTGCCGGAAAGCATGGGGTCCGGGGTAGCGCTTTTTGATTACGACAATGACGGCCGCCTGGACATTTTTTTGGTGAACGGCGCGCCGCTGAGCGATCCGACTCCCAAAGGCTCAATCCCCCAGAAAGCTGGGCCTAAGGACTGGAACCGCCTTTATCACCAAAAGAGTGACGGCTCCTTCGAAGACGTGACCGAGAAAGCCGGCTTGCAAGGAGTTGGGTACGGCATGGGCGTGGCCGTGGGCGATTACGACAACGACGGGTATGAAGATCTGTACGTGACCGCATACGGCGGCAACAAGCTCTATCGCAATAACGGCAACGGAACCTTTACCGATATCACAACGAAGTCTGGCACCGGGGGAAGTGGCTGGTCCACTAGCGCCGCATGGGTGGATCTCGACAACGATGGCCTGCTGGATTTGGTGGTGCTCCGCTATCTGCATTGGGATTTTGACGATATCTGGTGCGGAGAACACAAGGAAGGCTATCGTGCTTACTGCCATCCCGATACCTTCAAAGCCATTCCGCCGCTGGTTTATCACAACGATGGGAATGGCCGCTTCACCGAGTTGGCGCAAAAGATGGGCCTGGCCGCCCCAGGAAAGGGATTGGGAATCGCGATAGCGGATTATGACCGCGATGGGCGCATTGATATTTTCGTTGCAAACGATTCCATGCCGGAGTTCCTCTATCACAACAAGGGCAATGGCACGTTTGAGGAGAAAGGCCTTCTTTCTCAGGTTGCCGTGGATGAAGACGGACGAACCTACGCGGGCATGGGAGTGGCATTCGACGACTTCAACAACGATGGCTTGCCAGACCTAATCGTGGCGGATCTTGCAAATCAGGGTTACGCGGTTTATCAAAATGAAGGCGATGGGAGTTTTAATTACACGACCAGGACATCCGGCATCGGTCAAATGACATTGCTGCATTCAGGCTGGGGCGTGCGGCTGATGGACTACGACAACGACGGCTGGAAGGATTTGCTCATTGCGCAGGGACACGTCCTCGACACCATTGACCTGACGTCGCCCCAGTTGCATTACCGGGAGACGATGCTGCTTGCGCGGAACACCGGCAGTGGCTTCGTTGATATTTCACGGCAATCTGGAAGCCCATTTCAGCAGGCTTGGGCGGGACGCGGTTTGGCGGCTGGCGACCTCGACAATGACGGACGCATGGATGCCGTGGTCACGGAGAACGGAGGTCCCGCACACATTCTTCGGAATGAAACCAAAACTCAGAACCACTGGCTGACGCTTTCACTTGTGGGGCATAAGAGCAACCGTGATGCGATCGGCGCCGTGGTGAAGGTGGTGACGCCAAACCTGAGCCAGTACGCGACAGTCACTACGGCCGGCAGCTACCTTTCTTCAAGCGACAAGCGCGTGCATTTTGGGCTGGGTTCGGCGGCGCTGGCTGAGCTTATAGAGGTGCGCTGGCCCAGCGGCATCAAGCAGGTCCTGAAAGAAATTCATTCGGACCAGATTCTTTCCGTCGATGAACCGCTAAAGTGAAGGCAGGGCGACTTCCGGAGCCAAAATTCCTCTGGCTTCACGGCTATCCAATTTCAATCGTTAGTGCCGTATCGACCGTCGCGTTTAAAGTCACCCATAATTCATTCGATGGCGCATTGAGCGAAACATACGCCCCACTGTTCTCACCGCTGTTGATCGTCACGGAAGTGCCGTTAACCAGCAGCCCGGGCAGGTTACCAGAGGTGAAGTTGCGCACCGTGAAAATCGGATTCTTCACCGTCTTACCCGCCGCCGGCGTATACACAAACGAGACACGATTCCCGCTTGCGCTCAAACAATAAACCGCATAAGTATCGTTGTACCCGTTGGCGATACTCTTGGTCTCCACTGAACCCGGACCCTTCGGCACACGGGCGATCACCGACCCCGGCCCTATCTCCTGGATCATTGCCGCTGCGAGTGCTTCCACATCCTTAATGGCAAGCAATACATCTCCCGGCTGGTCCCAGTTACCCGTGTTCGCGTTGAACCGCTGTTTCGGCCCAACTACGATGAAGGTAGAGTATGTCCGGTCGCCCCGGCCATCCGCGACGCCGGAGAAGTCGAAAAGATTGAAAGATGACGCCCCTAGCCACCCATATTGCGAGCCCCAAGCGATAAGCTTGGTGCTGGTGGCTTCATTTGCCGGCTTGCCTCCAGAGGGATCCCAATCGAAATTCATTAACTGGTAAGGCCAGCCCCCAATGCATGGCATCGCATAATGACGGTTGTCTCCGAGATCGCCGCAGTTCCCATGATTCGGGAAAGCGTCCGCCGACACGGCACCACGCTCGCGCCCAACCACCCGGTCCGGATAACCCATTTCCTTGTCCGCCAGACGTGTCTGAACAATTCCCATTTCCGCATTTGTGTTGGCGGTCCACGTTCGGCAAAAATTCACATCGTTTGCGGTGTTGTAGGTCCAAGGCGAATTCAGTGTCAGTTGCGCACCGGTAGTGATAAAACTCAAGGCGAAATCTCCCCAAGCGACGCCGCCCACTGAATCGCCCGCGGCCCTATTGCCCGCACCGTCGAAGTTGAGGGAGCCGTATGGGCCCCGCACATCCATGCGGAACTCGTCGAAGTCTATGTTTGACGGATTAATGGCGGAACCCATTCTCCAATTCACCGCCCAAACGGGATGGTCACGCCCCGTTGCCACGAACCACTCGATGATCACCGGTATTTTGATGCCATTTCCGCCGCCCTCTTTGTCGCGATCGTACACCAACTCAACGCCATGTAGGGCGTGGTGGCCGCCCGAGAAGATAGTGGTCGCGACCCGCGTCGGAACATTTGCTTTTCCAAGCGGAGAATTTCCGGTCTGCGTATTGTGGGAAACGACGTACCCAAAGCCGGCATGACCGAAAGCGTCGTCGTTCACGCTTCGCGCGACTACACCCATGTTGTCGGAAAAGCTCAAATCATACTGATACAAATAAGCGCCCAGCGCCATCGTCCGATTGCTACCCCGCGCATCTTTCCAGGTAAGTAGGTTGACCTCGCCAGCCGCGGCGACACCCTCGGGGTCGCTGCGAGTTCCTCCCGCCACGCTCGTTATCCCATTCGCCGAGTCAAGGATAGCGTGCGGATCTTGCAGCGTCGGAGGTGTGATCGACGTATTGCGAATGCTGAAGGGGCTTGATATGGCAACTTCCTCAGCCCACCCCGACTTGAGGTTTTTAAACAAACGATTGGGCGTCATATCCATCACATCGCAAAGCGGATCGCTGAACCCGTTGCCAGGACCCCATTCCCAGGCATACCAGCCGACCTCATGCTCATTGCAAACCTGCAAAATCGTCCGGTAATCTATTTCGCCTCCCGCGCTGCAAATACTTGCCGCCGGATCGTTGCACGGGAATCCGCCGTACTTGGAGAACTCGCCTACTAACAGTGGATAGCCGAGTCCAACCGATTTCTCTATTTTGGTTCGGATGACGCCCGCGCTAGATCCGCAGGATTTCGACCAATAGGGGTGTACTGAAAACAGGAGATTTTTTTCCGGATCGGTTCCGATCAGGGCAGCGGCCGTAGAGTCGAGTAGATCGAGATTCTGGCCCCACGAAGCGGCATCGATGACGAGGGGCACAAGGATACCGGCTGCACGCAAAGCTTGCACGGCGTCGGTATAGCCCAGAAGGAATTGTCCGGCATCCACTTGGTCATCGCCCACCTCGTTGCCGATATTCAGCAGCAGGTACGATTGGTGCTTTTGGATTGCGGTGAGCACGGCGGGCTGGGTCCAGTAGTCAACCAGCGCCTGCAGACCATTCCAATCGCCGGTGGCATCGTGCAACTCAATCATCGGGATCAGATGGTTCGCTCTGGCGTTCGTAATAAGCGCGTCCAGAGTCTCCACTTTCGTGGGGGAGCCAGCGAGCGTGTGAAGCCAAACGATTCTGACGGAATTGGCGCCGGTCCTACGGATCTCCGGGAATGAGACCTCGCCGGACGGGTCGTCCGCGTCCCAAACGGACATTTTGTTCACGCCTCGCAAGATCACCTTGTTCCCAGCAGTATCTAAAAGGTGGCGGCCGTCGGTCGAAAACGTATTTGGAGCGCTCATGTCTCTCATAGCCTACTACCCTCAGGTGGTTCGCTATGAGGGGTAAAAAGCGGCCGAAGGAGACACTACGCGACGGCCCCATGAGGCGTAATGACTACCAAGGACTGCTTGAGGATGGCGGGCATATTTGAGTGCGGCGATTCTAATAAGGTGACCGGCCACTCGGTTAACGCACAATCGTGAATTTCACACCATAGCCATCATCGAGTTCGCGGCTCGGCATTGAATCATTTTGTCAGCCCTAATTCGCAGCCGCTTGAGGAATTTGGTCGACCTGGACGGGTTCGAACTGTCGACCTCTTCCAGGCCATATAAGAAATATAAATGACTTGCGGACTCGGACTCCAGGACTCCACACCAGGAATTGGCCCCCGCGTGCTCCCACGCGCGGTTGTCCAGCCGTTGTGCTTGTTGTTTGCTGGGAGACAACAATTGTTTCCTTACAAGAACAATGCCCAATAGAACCTGATCCAGCGAACGACGATTAGTGCGGGCCCGATCAACCATGCCCATCTGAGAACAGGAACCGCACACAGTACTTGCGAAGAATGAGACTGGGCACCATCCGGGAGGCCGCCTTCGCTTTGGCGTCGAAACTTGAAGCTACCAGGATGCCGCGCACCTTCTCGCTCTCTTCTTCGGCGGCTACGTCGCCCATGTAACTCAAGATCTGCGCGACCGCCCGCTGCCCAGCGGGTCCTGCCTTGAGTTCAATCACGACAGTCATTCCCGAAATATCGCGGGCCGTAATGTCGATGAAGCCCGAATCTACAGACCGCTCGGCACCGTCGTCAATGATGGTCAGACCCTTCTCAAGCTGCTCGATTCCGATTCTCAGCGCCGCGTGCATGTTGCGTTCCAGACCGATCCGTTGGCCAACTTCTTCCTCGACCCTGCTGGCCGCAGGGCCGGCGCGCCCCTCCTCCGTCTCAGGCACGTCCATCGCGTCACCCGAGGCATCTCGGAACTTCCGGTACCGCTCGACCGCATTCCGGTAGGAAGCCAGATTGTTGCGGATATCGCCCTCGAACGGAATCTTGCTCGGATTCGGGCGGCTATGCCGTTTGTCGTCGGTCGAATAGCGCAACGAATCGATCAGGCTTGCGAGGCGGTCGTTGGCATAGAGCTCATCAAGATTGCCGTGATGTTCTTCGACGCGGCTGGCCCGGTACATTTGCGCGTTGATCGTGCCCACATCGTACTTCTGCTCTTCCAGCCACTCGCGATAGGCTGCCTCCATTGAGTTCCTCCTTGCTTTCAGTGCCGGGCTGAAGGGCTATGATGATTCTCGCCCGAGACCCAACTTCACTTTCCCATCGGGAAACACCGCGTACATTTCCAGCCGACCGCCCATCGCTTCAACAAAGTTTCCGAGTGTACTGAGGTAGACATCCGTCCGTTTCTCCAGTTGCGAAACCGCCGCTTGTGTCATGTCGAGAGTCTGCGCGAGCTGTTGCTGTGTCAGATGGCGGGCGGCGCGCAGTTCGTGCAGCGGCATCTCTTTCAGATCATTGTCGGCGAGAATTCGCGCTTCGACCCTGGCTTCCGGCGACATCATCGCCCGAAGTTCCCTGAACTTAGTTGTCTTTGGCATTGTCTTCTTCCTCCGTCTCGGCACTGAAGTTGTCGTAAATCTGATCGGCCAAGGGCACATTCTTCTCGTACCACCGGTCATCGCCGGTCTTGTCGCCACCCAACAGCAAGAGCGCCACGCGACGAGGGTCGAACATGTAAAGAACCCGGTAGGGGTGACCTTGGTGTTGCACGCGGAGTTCACGCATAGCGGAATGACGTGACCTGCTCACGCCGCTACTGTATGGAAACGGGAGATGGGGTCCACGCGCTTCCACCAGCAAGACGGCTCTTTCGACCGATATGCATTCGGCTTCTGTGCGTGCGTTCCACCGGGCTTTAAATTCATCCGTGACCTCGACATCCTGCTACGTTAACATTATAACCTATGACTAATATAATTTGGAGATTATAGTTTGACGAAAGAGGACAGCCGTCGGCGAATGCAGCCACCTCTGCTTCACCTGTTTCGGATTTTGGGCCTTTACACCGTCTCAACTCCGCTGGAACTTCGGGACTTCACATCAAAGCGATACCGTACGCGCTTCACGCGCGCGGTTACAAGCTCTTGTGATTTTTGTTTGCGGAGGAGACGACGGTGGTCCTCCTAATATCGACGATGCCCTGCCCGCGACGCTAAGGGCGGCCCTTCACATTTCCGACGGCTGGAGTCCAAATTTTGGCGAGTTTGGATTTCGCATGGCCGCTTCTTCGACGTGGAAGTGCAAGTATTATCTTAACTGTATGTTTTGTTGGGGTTTGTTTTGGTGGACCTGATCGGGTTCGAACCGATGACCTCTTCCATGCCATTTAAGAAATATCAATGACTTACAGGCAGGAACACCAGAAACACAAGACTTAGCGTAACACGATTTGGACGCCGGTGGACGCCACGGAAGGGCCTTTTTCAGGTTTGGACTCCGCCCGGACTCCGGACTCCACACCCTCGAACCTCCGGCCCTTGGCGTGCCTTCACGCGCGGTTGAAGGGTGATGTGATTGTTGTCTGCTGGAGCAGACGACAACTGATTTCTCTATAAGGATG
>JANYJA010000043.1 GCA_025358575.1 Terriglobia bacterium | reverse complement strand
GAAGAGCTACAGAGTAGTTGTCGTTGATCGGGAGAAATAGTTGTCGTCAACCCAAAGATATAGTTGACGCCGGTCACCATGAAGTGCAAAAGGCGTTTTATAGCCTAATCCATGAACGCCGAATCGGGGAATACACGCTACCTGAGGGATCGGTAGTCATCGGTGCCGGGAACCGAACTCAAGACAATGCCATCGTGAAGCCCATGTCTTCCGCGCTGATCAACCGGATGATTCACGTGCATCTCGGGGTCTCGCACCGCGATTGGCTGGAGTGGGCCGGCGAGCACAACATGCATCCGTTGGTGGTGCAGTACATTCAGAACCGGCCCGACCACCTTTGGATGCAGCCTCCCCGGCATGAAGAGACGTTTTCGAGCCCGCGCTCCTGGCATATGCTGAGCGACGCGCTGTACGAGTATGGGGACAAGATCACGGACGAGCTTCTCCAGGTGCTGGCATTCGGGTGTCTGTCCTCCGAACACGCGGGCCAATTCAAAGCCTTCGTGAAGCAACTCCGCAGTAAGTACAAACTCAAGTCCATTTTGGACGGCGATGCGGGCTGGCCGGCCGAACCGCAGGATCGGGACATCCTTTACTTCCTGGCTCAATCATTTCGGGCTCAAATGATCAAGGAACTGCCCTCGGACCGGTCTGGCGTTACCGGCGCCCACAAAGAATTGGCACATCGAGCAAAGGCGCTCCTTAAGGATCTGGCATCTATTAGTCTCGAGATGGCGCAGATGGTTGTCAGTGAAGAGGGTGGAGAGACCCTTCCCACTTGGCTGATGGTCGAAATTGTGCGCGACCTGCCGAGGCTGGTAGTCAAGAAGGAAAGCTAAGAGTAAGGATGGCCAACAAACACGGATCTAAGGCGGGCATGAAGGCCTCGGAGCAATTCCACGAGGGGCTGAAGCTGGCGCACGCCCGCCCCCTGTTGAGCCCGATGCTGATGAGGGCCTCCGTGATTCGTAGGGCTGGCCAGCCGTATCCACGAGAAGGTTGGGCGGGGGTTTCCCCAGAAGGGTCCATCTACGTTCATCCGGAGCGGCTCGCGGATCCGCAAGAATGGCTCTACGTCATAGCGCATTGCCTGCTCCATCTTGGCTTTGGTCATTTCCAGAAACGCTATCAGCAGCGGGAGTGGGACCTGGCTTGCGAACGCGAAGTGTGGCAATTTCTGTCGACCCTGAAATTGGGGAAGGCACCAGAGCACCTATGCGGAGTGCCGCCATTAGGAAGCGCCGAGCTTCCCGGAAAAACAGAAGAGGCGCTGTTCCGCATGTTTTGCGAGAACGGCATTGCTTCGGACCTTCCGCCCTACAGCCTTACGGGAAGCCCGTCCACCGACATGTTGGAAGCCGATCCGGCCCGCAATCGGCGAACGTATAGTTTCGGATCTAAGAAGGAGGACTGGGAGAAGGTATTTGGTGCCGGGCTGATTTAAGCGGTGTCCCGCGCAGTGGACAACGTCTCCGGAGAATCCCTGTCGAAGCAAAAGAAGCTAAGCAAGACCGTTGCTCGGGCGCGGGACTGGTTTGTCAACAGCTACCCGCTCCTTGGAGCGTTGGCAGCATCGTTCGAATTCATCGAAGACCCCCTGCTTTGCCACCGCATGCAAATCTCCGTCGCGGCAGTGAATGACGCAGTCAAGGAAATCTACATCCATCCCGGAGCAGGTCTGACCGAGATGGAATGCAGATTTGTGATCGCTCATGAACTGCTGCATGTCTCGCTACGCCACTCGACCCGGTGCCGCGGGCGGGATCCGTATTTGTGGAATGTGGCGTGCGACTACGTGATCAATGATTGGCTCACAGAAATGAGGGTCGGCGCACCGCCGCGGCTCGGGATGTTATACGATCCGGATCTCAAGGGGCTCTCCGCCGAGGCGATTTACGACCGGATCGTCAATGACCTTCGGCGCTTCCGCCGCATGGGGACCTTTCGAGGCATCGGCGTCGGCGATATGTTAGATGCCCCGTCAGCGAGTTGGTGGGCCACGCAAGCCGGGACCGACTTGGATGGTTTCTATCGAAGCTGTCTGGCCCAAGGGCTTCTCTATCATCATGAACAAGGCCGCGGCCTTCTCCCCTCGGGACTGATCGAGGAAATTCGCGCATTGAGCCAGCCGCCAATCCCCTGGGACGTGGAACTGGCGCGTTGGTTTGATGATCACTTTCCACCGATCGAACAGCGACGAAGCTATGCGCGGCAGGCCGCCGCCAAAACAGTACGCCGGACATTGCACGGCCCAAGTACATTCCTGACCTCATCGCCCAAGACGCCCGGACTTTCGGAATAGTGCTCGATACTTCAGGGTCCATGAACCGTCAATTGCTCGGAGAGAGCCTTGGCGCGATCGCAGGCTACTGCGAGTCGCGGGATATTTTTAGAGCTCGTGTGGTATTTTGCGATGCCACCGCTTACGACGCCGGGTACATGCGCCCGGAGGAGATTGCCGGAAGGGTGACCATTCGTGGACGCGGTTGCACAATTTTGCAGCCCGGCATTGATCTACTCGAGCGCTCTGAAACGTTTCCCAAGGACGGGCCGATATTGATTATCACCGACGGATATTGCGATCATTTTCGTACTCGAAGAGATCATGCCATTTTAATTCCCGAGGGACGATCTCTGGCGTTTCCTCCACAAGGGAAGATCTTCCGGCTCAGTGCAACATGAAACAATCCAACTAAAGGGCAACCAGTGCTTCTTACCATCACACAAACCGGACGGGCGGCAACGGACCTCGGCTTCCTGCTCCATAAGAACCCGGCCAATCTTCATGCCGTGGAGCTTCCTTTTGGCAAGGCTCAGGTCTTTTACACTGCCGCGTCCGATGAGACGTGCACGGCTCGACTGCTGCTTGAAATCGATCCCGTTGAACTCGTTCGCGGCGCGCAACAGCTGGAGCAATACGTCAATGACCGGCCGTATGTCTCTTCTTCCTATATGACAGTTGCACTGGGCAGGGTTTTCGGCACGGCGCTCGCGGGAAACTGCAAGCGGAAGTCGGAACTAGTGGACACTGCTTTGCCGTTGAACGTGGTTATAGAAGTGGTCCGGGCACGAGGTGGTGCTGATGTCCTGAAAAAGCTGTTTGAGCCGCTTGGCTATACGGTGTCCACCAATCATCTCGTTCTCGACGACAAGTTTCCGGAATGGGGCGAAAGTCCATACTATCGGCTGGAACTGGCGATCACCGGCACCGTGCACGACGCGCTTTCGCATTTGTATGTGTTGCTGCCCGTGCTCGATGATTACAAACACTACTATGTGGGCGATGCCGAAGTGGAAAAACTTCTGCGCCACGGTGAAGGCTGGCTCAGCAAGCACCCGGAACGGCAGATGATTGTAAGCCGGTACCTGAAGCGCAAGGTTTCACTCATGGACCAGGCTTTCGCCCGATTGCTCAATGACGACAGCGAGGGCGCCGAAGCCGCGGAGTCGAAAACGGAGCAGGTGGCAACAGCCGAGAGGGACCTGGAGCGGCCACTTACGCTTCACACTCAGCGATTGAATCTGGTTGCCACGCGCCTGAAGGAATTAGGGGCGAAGAGTGTGCTCGATCTTGGTTGCGGCGAAGGAAAGCTGGAGCGGCGACTATTGGCCGATCGCAGCTTCGAGCGCATTCAAGCCATGGACGTCAGCCACCGGGCCCTGGAGGTTGCCTCTTCGAAGCTCAAGCTGGATCGCATGCCCGCCCGGCAGCGTGCGCGCATCGGACTATTGCAAGGTTCTTTGCTCTACCGCGACAAGCGGCTTGCTGGATTTGATGCAGCCGCGCTGGTGGAAGTGATCGAACACTTGGACCAACCGCGGCTGGTGGCGCTAGAACGCGTAAGGGTACGCTTGAATGCCTGAGATCGCAACCGTCACTCTCTCTCGCCCAACCGGCCAAGCCGAGTTGGACCTTATTCGCGAATCCGGGTGGAATGCGTTCCCACCTCGCCTACCGGATCAACCGATCTTCTATCCAGTCCTGAACGAAAGCTATGCGACCCAAATCGCCCGCGATTGGAATACCAAGGACGGCGGCATTGGTTACGTTGTGCGGTTTCTGGTTGACCAAGTGTTTCTGGATCGCTATCAGGTTCAGACGGCGGGGGCTCGCGAACATCAGGAATATTGGATTCCAGCGGGGGAACTTGAAGAATTGGCTCTTCCGGGTTTTTAGTGGGAACTCAGTCGGCGGCGCGGAGTCGGTCAAGGCCGCGCAACGCGCGCCCGGAGGGCTTTGGCCTTGACGGGCGAGCACCGTCGCCACGCGGCGAGCGGGAGAAGGGTTTGGGAGCGGGAACACCCTCCCAAGATCGTCTTGAACGCCCCCTCGAACGGCGCCCAGATTAGGGGGTCACCCACTTAAAACCCGGAATTCCCGAAGAATTTAACCGCCACGTCGTCGGTCTGATCGAGGTCATCGCCAGTTTCACCCAACCGTTGAAATAGACCTTCACAATCAGAGATCAACCGGCTCGCCGTTGGTGCCGAGAACCTCGTCGTGCATTCGTGAACCTGCCGCAGGAACAATACACAGTAGCGGAGGGTAGCGCTGGAAGATCGACCGGCAGAACACGCGTTAGAAAAATCGGCCCGTTTAGCCGCGTTAGAAAAATGGGCCTGTTTTGGAGGCGCCCATGAGATGCCCCGATTGCCCCTGATTTCCGCTACTCAGCGCTACCATTTGCGCTAACCTAAACAATTCGAGAGACCTTGGCGGGTCGCTCTTTGCTTCTAACTTATTGATTTTATTGGTGCGGATGAGAGGACTTGAACCTCCACTCCCTTGCGAGAACTAGAACCTGAATCTAGCGCGTCTGCCAATTCCGCCACATCCGCATTGCAGTGGGTCTTTTCATTCTGGAGGACGCAACGCTGTCTGTCAACTTTTGGTTTCAACACTGGAGTGGGCCAGGGATCAGGGTAGCGTGCTTTGGAGCCAAAAGCAGGTCCAACGGATCAAAGTGATTGAGCAGGTAGCACCGGCGCGGTTGCCGAGTGCCGACACGGCAGGATTGCGGGCCAGCAGCCGCAACCAGCGTCGGTGGAGTGCGTCTATCACGGCAACCAAGGCAGGGAGCCCTCCAATGCGCTGCCGAAAGCGTCGCCGCAAAGGGTGATCGAATTGGCACAGGGCAGTACGCCGGATTCAACGATCATCTGAAGCAAGAGAAACTGAAGGCAGAAGAAGGCTTGCCTTAAAGCCCGCAAGTCTGCAAGCGGATTTTGCCTTGGTTTGGTTTGCGTCACAGCAGGAGCGGTGTCTAGCGTAGTACCGGTCCCCCTGTGAGCGATGCAGTCGGGCGGGCATGCCGTTGCTGATTGACGCCGGCCGGCACGACTGGCTGGAGCGAAGGGGCGCTGCCGATTCTTTACAAGCACAGTCCTCCAAGCCAAATTTACCGCTTCACTCGGATTCGGTTTTCTGAACCCGAACGCTCCCGATTGCGTCTTATTCTTATAGATGGCGGAAAATACGGCTCCTGACTTTTGGACTCCCCTGCGCAACGCCCGCGCGCTGGCTGGTTTTGCTTATCGTTTCGGGCCTATGTTCTATCGCCGCGTACAGGAAGATCGAGCTCGCGTTGTGGAGGCTTCTCCGCGCACGCCGCGCTTATCCGCTTGGGCACAGCAGGGTTCGCAGTCGGCGGGTTTGCAAGCAGTATGGATCGGCCACAGCACCGTGCTGATCCGCGTGGATGGGTTCACCCTTCTTACCGACCCGGTTTTCAGCACCCGCATCGGCATTCATATCGGGCCGATAACGCTGGGCATGAAGCGCTTGGTGTATCCGGCGGCTGTGCCAGCGAACCTGCCCACACCGGATCTCGTCCTGCTTTCGCACGCGCACATGGACCATCTGGACCGGCCCAGCCTGCGGCAACTGGAAAACCCCAACACCACCGTGATCACCGCCGCCCACACTAGCGATTTGTTGCGCGTGAAAAATTATCAAGCAGTGCATGAGTTGAAGTGGGGTGAATCCCGGCAGGTGGGACCCGCGAAGGTCCGCGCCTTCGAGGTGAATCATTGGGGCGCCCGCACGCGCACCGACGTGCATCGCGGCTACAACGGTTACCTGATTGAAGCGGGCCTCCATCGCATTCTCTTTGGTGGCGATACGGCATACACGGATTTGTTTCGCCAACTGCGGTCGACAAAGAACATCGATTTGGCCATCATGCCCATCGGTGCGTACGATCCTTGGATCCATGCCCACTGCAATCCAGAGCAAGCTTTGACGATGGCCAATCACGCGGGGGCGGAGTTCATTCTGCCGGTGCACCACCGCACTTTTAAACTGAGCAGCGAACCCCTGAATGAACCATTAGAGCGGCTGATGCTGGCCGCGGGGGCCAACACTGATCGCGTTGCGCTCCGCGAAATTGGCGACGAGTTTCAGCTGGGCGTGACCGCCAGATAGAAAAGAAATGGCCGCCCTGCGATTCCTCGCGGGCGGCCATTTTCTAAACCAGAGTGTGATTACGGTCTAGCTGCCCGGCGTCATGATGTGGGCCGTGCTGGTACCTGCATCCATAACCCACGCTCCACCTTTGTTGCCCTTATCCGGCAGGCCAGTGGATTGGCTGGTTGCGCCCGGAACTGCAATGGTCGTGTGGCCGCGCAGATGATCCTTATCGGGCCCACCCATATGAATCCAGACTGAACCGTATTCAGGTTTCACGCGACTGCCGTCAGCTTCGGCGGCGTCAATGGCTTTCTTCTTTGCGTCCTTATCGGTGATGGCGTCGAACTTGCGGTTTTGCGCAGCCCGCGGTAAGTTCCCCAGGTTGGTGCAAAACGAGGCTACCGGTTGTTGCCCGGGTTCGCCGCTGCGATCCCAGCAAACCAACTGGTTGGTGCCTTTTTTCAACGTGTCGTAGGTGTTATCGGCCTTCCACTTGATTACGGTGGTGGCATCGCGTGCCTGCCTCGGTGCGCCAAGCAGCGCTTTTTCCATCGTATCGGCGTCGGATTGGGCGAATGCGCTGACGGATAGGGCCAAGCCGCCTACTACGGTTAAGATGATACTCTTCATGGGTAAACCTCCAGGTCTTTCTTTAATACTACTTCTAATCCTGTGCTTCCCCCGCAATTTCGGGGACAATGGCCAACTGTACCATATCTCTCAGGACGATGGCGTAGCCCGTTTGGCTAGGCGTCATTGGCGTCACCGTCAGTGGGTGAGCGCATAAACCACGTGATTCACGCCAATCCGCAATCCCATCGCCGAATAACGTTCGGGGTAACGCGGATCGTCCGCCCACTCCCAGGAATCGCCAGTGTCCACGTTCAGCCAAATTGCCACCAGCAGACGGCCGTTATCATCGTAAAGCCCGCGCCAATGCGGCTGATAACCGTCGTTCAAATACTGGCGTCCGTACAGCGACCACTGCCCGGGGATAGGCCCGCGATTGTCCAGGTCGAAAACCGAATGAAACACCGGGTCCTTGTCGTCGATCTCCACCGTGTTACGGCCCGGCAGAATCTGCTGCAGCTCTTGTTCAAACAGCGCTTGTTGACGCGTTCCCCAAGCGTCGTCCAGCACCAGAAAGCCGCCGCGCTGCAAGTAGTCGCGAAGTTTCGCCACCTGACCATCGGTCAGCGCCATCGCACCGCCTTCTTCGTACAGAAACGGCCAATTGAAGATGTCGTCGCCGTCGTCGGGATTCACCGGTTGCTCCACACTCCGCACATCGACGCGGCTCAGCCGGCGAATCGCGGCGGTAAAGTGACGGTCCGCCCGCGGATAATCGTTGGTCCAACTGGCGTAGCCGTGCGTCCAATCTCCTGCACCCCGCCGGCCACCGCCGCGAAAACCAAACATGCCTTCCGGATGCGGCGGATACATCAGACGCGCAAACACAAACTCGGCGGGTTGGCGATAGTCGGCGGGCAGCGGGAAATCGTTGTACTCCATGCCCGGGTACTCGCGAAAGGGCATCTGAAAGGCGATCAGCGTGCCCAGCCAAATACCAGCCGCCGCGGCGAATTTCAGCGCGGCTTTCGCACGAATGCCCATGCATGCATCATAAGCTGGCGGAGCCGCGCGCGTGGTCTCTAGCGGACCGCTTCATATCTTTCGACGTCGCCTCTAGACAAAATCATTTGCCACAATTGAAGTTTGCGCGCGCGAAAACCTCCTGCGCAGCCCAGTAGATAGTACTTCCACATGCGATAAAACCGGTCGCCGTATTTTCGTTGAAGCGTCGGCCAAGCCCCATCGAAGTTGTGCCACCAGGCAAGCAACGTCCTGTCATAATCCGGACCGAAGTTGTGCCAATCCTCCACCACCCAGCGGCCTGGTTCCCTAGCGCCTTTTTCCAGCGCCACGCCCAACTGCGCCATCGAAGGAATCACGCCATTCGCGAAAATGTGTTTGTCCAGCCATGCATCGGTGGTGGTGCGCGAGATATTGCCTCCAATGGTGTGCAGCAGGAACAGCCCGCCGGGCTTCAGCAGTTGGTCCATCAGCGTCAAGAAAGCCTGGTAGTTTTTATGGCCCACGTGCTCAAAGAATCCCACGGATACAATGCGATCGAAAGCCGGTTCCACAATGGCCTCGCGGTAATCCCGCTGTTCAAAGCGAACGGGCAGGCCCTGGCACAACTCACGGCCGTAGGCCACTTGCTCACTGGATATGTTGTAGACCACCACATGACAGCCGTAGTTTGACGCTATGAATTGCGCCAGCGTGCCGAACCCGCCGCCGACGTCCAGCACGGTCATCCCGGGTTTCAGTTTCAGCTTGCGGCAAATCAGATCCAGTTTGTTTTCCTGCGCTTGGTCCAGTGATTCCGCATTGCGCCAATACGCGCAGGTGTATTGCATCCAGCGCCCCAGCATGGCTTGATACAAATCGTTGCCCAGGTTGTAGTGTTCCTCCGCCGCCACGGGTGCATCGGTTTGATTTTGCCGGTTGAACAGACGGCTTTTTAACGCCAGCCCGATGGTGGTCCAATCGTTAATTTTGTCGCTGAGCGCCGCGCCATGCACTCGGCAGCAGAGTTGATCAAGCGCCGGCGCCTCCCACCAGCCATCCATGAAGGATTCGCCCGCGGCCAAACTCCCTCCGGCCAACAAGCGCCCGTAAAAACGCGGGTCGTGCACTTGTAAATCCCACGGATTGTGACCACCGATTTCAATGCCCGCCTGCGCAAATAGCGCGGCAACTTTCTGGTGTTCCCGGCCCTGAGTCTTGGATAAACGGGCGCGAATGTCCCCCTGCCAATCAGGCGCTTCGAGTGGTGGACCCGATGACGATGGCCAGCGGACTAAATCCTTTTGAGCACTGCCGCGCAGCGAATTCATAGCACACCCCGCGTTTGGTACGGCACCCGTTGGGCTGCCGTTTGGCTGTTGCGACTTAATACTCCGCGTTCACTTCCAGAGCAAGCGGAGGGCCAACACAGTTGAGGGCCAAGATTGGGAAAATGGAATGACTCGGGCTACTTGAGGTCCAGTTCCGCCAGAATGCCCCC
>JANYJA010000035.1 GCA_025358575.1 Terriglobia bacterium | reverse complement strand
TACTGACCGGCATATTAGGAAATGCCAGTTGGGTGCTTGAGGATCTGCCGCCTTCGAGCCCGAATCGCGCTCGCCTTGAAGAGGTAGTGCAGGCCAGCGAGCGCGCCGCCCAACTGACTGCGCAGATTCTGGCCTTCGCCGGCAAAGGCAATTATGCAGTGGAAAGGGTGCATTTTTCAACCCTGGTTTCCGGCATCTGCGACTTGATGCGGGCTTCGGTGCCGCCAAATGTTCAACTGAATCTCGATTTGAAACCTAATCTTCCGCAGGTGGATGCAGACGCCGTTCAATTGCAGCAGCTGGTAATGAATCTGGTTATGAACGGCGCCGAGGCCATCACGGGGGATGAACCGGGGACGGTGACCGTTTCGACGGGACTTCGCGAAATACGTAAGCGCGAGTCCCTTCAATTTCGCTCGGGCGAAGTGGTGGACGGGAGCTACGTTTACCTCGAGGTGAAAGACACCGGATGCGGAATGGACGAGGCGACTCTTTCGCAGATGTTCGATCCGTTCTTTACTACCAAGTTTATGGGGCGCGGGTTGGGTTTAGCCGCCGCTTTGGGCATCGTCAGCAGCCACAAGGGCTTGATTGCCGTGTCGAGCAGCCTGGGGGGAGGCACAACGTTGCAGGTTTTGTTTCCTGAATCGAAGCGACGCGCGCGGACTACAGCGGCACCGAGCGATCTGACCGGCAAAGGCTCGGTTTTGGTGGTAGATGACGAGGAAGTGGTGCGGACGACCGCGAAGGCCGCGCTCGAACGTCACGGATACAGCGTCGTTCTGGCCGAGAATGGCCGCATCGCGATTGACATCTATAAGAAGAGGGCGCCGGAATTCGCTGCCGTGATTCTGGATATGATCATGCCTGAGATCAGCGGGGAGGAGACCTTTCGTTTCCTGCGCACGATTAACCGGGATGTGCCGATTATTATTTCTAGCGGATACCGGGAATCGGAAGTCTTGCGGCATTTTGGGGCGACCGGAGTGGCGGGATTTCTGCAGAAGCCGTATACCTCAGTGAAGCTGGCGCAGTTGATGCGGACGGTATTGCAGAATCCGGCTGTGGCTGAATCGACGAAGTAGGCAGCGCAGAATACAGCTTTACGAATCGGGTACAAGAGGACGGTGAGGCTGTAGTAAAATCAAGCGGTAACCCGAGAATTCGGGCGCGTAGCTCAGTTGGTTAGAGCGCCTGCTTCACACGCAGGAGGTCCGGGGTTCGAGTCCCTGCGCGCTCACCATTCCAACCTTTAAAAATCGGTAATGTGCAATTTTGATTCCTAAGCATTTCCTGCTCTCATTCTCCAAAACGTATCAGAACCGTATCAAAACTGGCGATGCAGAATTTGGTGATCCGGGGTGAGCTTCACGAAGACGGGAACGCCAAGGGGGTGCCGCCCGCGATGGGGGACAAGCTGCGCAAGCTTCTGTTCGCCCTCGATACTGCCGAGACGCTGGAGCAGCTCGGCCGGTTTCCGGGCTGGAAACTGCATCCGCTAAAAGGCGACCTGAAAGGATTGTGGAGCCTTACTGTCACCGGAAACGGGCGGTTGATTTTCCGTCATGACGATAAGACGAACACCGCCAGCGATATTGATTTGATCGACTACCACTAGGAGGCTCGCAATGCCCATGAAGAATCCGCCCCATCCGGGCGACCTGATCAAAACCGAGATCGTGGAGGCCCTCGGCCTCAACGTGTCGAAGGCGGCGGAGATTTTGAAAGTGCGCCGCGCCACGCTCTCCGATCTTCTGCACGGCAAGGCCGCGCTGACGCCGGAAATGGCTCTCCGCATCGAAAAGGCGTTCGGCCCGGACATGGACCACCTTCTCCGCATGCAGCTAGCCTACGACGTGGCGAAAACGCGAGAGCACGCGCGGGACATCTCGATCAAGCGGTACGTCCCGGCCTGAAGGAAGCCAGGACGCGAATGAGGGAGAAGCAACAATGGCCCGTATACCGGCTGCCACCTATCCGGTGCAGAGATTGGCATGGCCAGCCAGGTGCTGCACGTCTTCGAGCAGCACGCCTTGTTCGATAAGGCCGGTGATGACGGCAACCTTCACGCCTCCGATTGTTTTGCGTAGGAGGAATTGTTACCTTCGATGTATATGCTCGTTCGAATGAAGACAAATATCCAGCCCCGCTGTCAGCTCCACCGCGAGTCCCCGATGGCTCCTGTCGAAGTTTCTGGCGAAATTGACCAGCCCTATTCATTTCGAGCGTTTGCTTGCGAAGCGCCTGGTTGCCATCTGCTTTACAACATCATCCACGGATATTTTGAACTTTTGGGCGGCAGAATTTCTCCGCTCGGCCAGTTTCGAAGACCCTGCCCGAATGACGAGTCGCCGATGTACTTGGAGAATCTTGAGAAGAGCCGAGCAGTCACCTATAGATGTTCGCAATTTGGCTGTGATGGGAAACAGGCAAGCTCCGTATCCGTTGGGCGTGTAGCAGCATTTCGGCCCCGCCAAGCGCTGATTTCCGCTTACTAAAACCATTTTCATGGCCCCCTGTGATAGCGCATGATCAGGGACATTTTCATGCGCTATATACCTTGCAGCACCTGTGCCTGGCGTTTTGCTCGCGACACGGCACCCGTAGTGATGATACAATTGGGGATTTCGGCACAGGATGAAGAGAATGCGAGTCCGGCTGCTTGCCACGTTGAACCTGCTCTTTGTTTGCGGGGTGCTCGGCGCTCAGGTAGTCGCGCAGCGGCTTCAGGATGTGCGTAGGATTTATGTCGATTCGTTCGGTACTGGGGACGGTGCCGACGTGATCAGAAGCAAGATCATTACTCGACTAGTGAAAGCAGGACGCTTCGAGGTCGTCCAGTCCGCCAACCAGGCTGATGCGGTGCTCACGGGCGCAAGTCAGATGTCAACGACAGCGCACTACTCTGCGAATGCAAACGGGCAGTACGCGAACGCGTCCGGTGGAACGCGTTATTACGCGACGGCCGGTGTCCAACTCGTTAGCAAGGATCAAAAGATTCTTTGGGCGGACGACACCTCGAACGGGGCCTTTTCGCGCAGCGCGAGTTCGAGCCTGGCAGACCGGATCGTGAAAAATCTGGTGAAAGCGATCTCCAAAGAGGCAAAGCCAAAGTAGGGGCTGAAGGCCCGCTGCATCGGCCTGGATGCGGAGCGTTCCAAATATGGAATACACGCCGCAAAAGTTTTCGACTGACGATCTCGTTGCCGCTTGGAAGATGGCTCACTAAAGATCAACGAAGAGTACCAACGTGGCGTCTCCTGGACGCAGGCGCAGATACATGGCCTGATCGACTCGATCTTCCGGCAATACCCCATCCCGCCGATTTGCCTGCCAGATATGCGCAAAAGGATTGGCCGGTCTCGAATCGATACGGTACGAAATTGTCGACGGCCAGCAGAGGATTCGCTCCCTGGCGGATTTCCATTCGGACAAATTCCGGCTGCTGGATGCATCGGACAAGAAACTCAGACTTCCGAACAGCCTGCGGAGGTTGCCGGCGCCGTGGGGCAAACGCCGGTTTTCGGAGCTGGACGAACAGCTCCGGAAAATAGGAATTCTTCCGAATGGAATCGTGTCATGGTCAAGCAATATCACGCTGGGAGAGAAAGAGACATACATCGCCACGTTCGATGTTCCACAGCTTCTCGAGCCGAGATGCAACGTGCGCTCGGGGTTAAGAACAGCGCGTTCGCGCCAGGGTCACAGGTGAAGAAGCACCGATTGACGCAGCCGAGGACGATTCGGCTGGACTGCACGCTCGGCGAAATTCAGAACTCGTCCGGCGACGCCTTTGTCCCTCTCTCGGTAACCAGGATAGTCATTCAAGAAGTCGAGCTTGAGACCAGGCCAAATTGACGCGTCTAAATCATGTTGCGCCCGACTTCATCGAGCGAGACCTGTTCGTTGCGGCGATTCGTAGAGGTGTCTGGATGCCGACGGCGCGGGCGGTACATGTCGGCCTGGACCTACCACGACCACGCGGGCGTCCCCACCTTTTTGACCTGGAGGTACCGCAGACGCCTGCTTTTGACCGTATCAGAACCGTATCAAAATGCGACCCCTTCGAGTGATGGGACTTGCCTTTGAGCGAAGAGCAGAGTCCCCACGTTGTTGAAAGCCAAACAACAGGAGATGCCGGGAGACAAGAGAAGCAAGTTGCCGATCCTTCACACGCAGGCGGTCCGGGGTTCGAGTCCCCGCGCGCTCAACTCCCCAATCTTTTTCGATCCCGATAACGCTTCCCTCCAGCGCAAAATTGGAAATTAAAACAAAACGCTAGGGAAACTCCTCAACGTGCATTACAATAACCGGGCGGTGGAACGTCGACCGTACGATACGGCCAGTTGCAACTTCAATATCAAACAGAGGAAAACAGATGAAAAAGACTAGGGGACTCGTTGTCGCAATCACTCTTTGCAGCGCGAGTCTTTTCGCTCAGCAATCAAAATCCATTCAATCAAACGGGACGATCTTCGCGTCCGAGGCCGAGCAGGACGCGCCCGCTGCCCTGCAAAAAATCTTTAGCAATTTGGGGACGGGAACGAGCGTCTACACTAACTCCGCGTGGACCTTAAGTGGACCTACCAGTGCTCAAGGCTTTACACAGTACGTCGCCATGCCATTCAAATCCAAGGCAAACGCCCATGTCGAGCAGGTGCGCGCCGCAGTTCAATACCTCGGCACAGGGACAAACCAAGTGAACCTGAGTCTATACACAGACGCGAGCGGCACTCCGGGAACGCTCCTAGCCGGCCCCATCGTGGTGAGAAACACGCCGCTATTTTTTACGTGCTGCAAACTGGCCATTGCCAATTTTTCCCCAGGCGTCGCAATCACGGCTGGAATTCAGTATTGGGTGGTTGCGGATACGCCCGCCGCTGGGACCGGAAGCGACTTCGCCGGGGCCTGGGCTTTTGTCCCTCCGTCGAAACTGCCCGTCGGAATCAACCAGGGGTCCAACTGGTTTTCATTCCCTGCTGACATCCAGGAGCCCGCAGGCGCGGTGTACGGGACGATTCCGTAGCATTTTTTCCCGCTGAGTCAGCTTGCCGGCCCTGAATATCGGCGAATTTGGTTCGTTCCAGGTGAACGTGCCGCCGCTGAAATTTGGGTCCGGCATTTCACCGTTTATGCGCTATAGAGGTGAAAACAAATGAAAAATATAATGGATTTAAGCGGGCGCGTGGCAGTGGTGATCGGAGGGACTTCCGGCATTGGACGCGAACTCTCGATCGGCCTGGCGCACGCGGGCGCGACGGTGGTGCCGACGGGGCGCCGGGCAGAAATGGTGGAGCAGGTTTGCGCGGCGGTGGAAAGCACGGGGGCAAAGACGCTGCGCCATGCGTGTGACGTGGGCTCGCGCGAATCAATCGATCAGTTTCGCGATGCGGTCCTGGGGGTATTCGGGCAAGTGGATATCTTGCTAAATGCCGCGGGGCGAACGTTTCGCAAGCCGACGAAGGACGTGTCCGAAGCGGAGTGGAATTCGCTGATGGACACGAACCTCACGGGGATGCTGCGGTGCTGCCAATCCTTCTACACGGCGCTTGGGGCCAATAAGCGCGGGCGGATTATCAATATCGCATCGCTCAGTTCTTTCGTTTCGTTGTTTGAAGTGGCGGCGTATGCGGCGTCGAAAGCCGCCGTACTGTCGTTGACCAGGAGCCTGGCGATTGAATGGGCGAAGGACGGCATAAACGTAAACGCCATCGCACCCGGGGTTTTTCGGACGGACTTAAACGCCGCGCTACTCGACGGCACCGAACGCGGTCGTGAATTCAAGCTGCGCACGCCGATGGGACGGTTCGGGAAAACATCAGAATTGACCGGAGCGGCGATCCTGCTGGCCAGTGACGCGGCAAGCTATATTACAGGGCAATCCATTGCGGTGGACGGCGGTTTTCTGGCGTCCGGCGTAAATCAGTAGTGATAAACTGAGGGCATTCCCGATGAATTGTATGCGTACCCTCCTGGTTTGCGTGTGGGTAGCGGGTTCCCTTCAAGCCGCGCCACCAACGGTAACGAAAGCGGCGCCCGACCCGGTTGCATTCCAGCAGAATGTGCAGCCGTTGCTGTCGAAAACGTGCACGCCGTGTCACAACGATCGCCTGTCTTCCGGAGGGTTGAACATTGCGCCCTTCACCGCGCCCGCTTCATTGACGGAAAACCGCGATGGATGGGATCTGATCCTGCGCAAGATTCGAACTGGCGAAATGCCGCCGAAGGGCATGCCCAAGCCGCCCGCCGAACAGGTAGAAGCACTCACAAAATTCGTGCAGGGCGAGTTCGCCAAGGCCGATGCCAGGATCAAACCCGACCCAGGTCGCGTGACTGCCCGCCGACTGAATCGCAATGAGTACTCGAACACGATTCGCGATCTTCTCGCGGTGGACTTTCATGCGGAAAAAGATTTTCCCACCGACGATTCGGGCTTCGGATTCGACAATATCAGCGATGTGCTGACTATCTCGCCGGTGCTGATGGAGAAGTACATGGCCGCGGCGGCGCGCATTGCCGCGCGGGCGATCGGCGCCGATCCACTGCCAAAGCCGTTGGAATTCTCTTATCAGCTTAAAGACAAGACGATTCGCCGACTCGACTTCAGCACCATCGAAGCCACGCACCGCATCGATTTCGATGCCGAATATATGGTCCGTATCGGCCTTCCTGGCGAGCGCGCCGCCGATGCCAAGCCTGTCACGATGAACATCTGGATGGATGGCAAGCTGTTGCATTCCATGCAGGTGGAGACCAAGCCATCGAAGCTGGTTTATTTCGATCCATATTCCGAAGAACAGGTTAAGTTGTACCTGCCTGAAGGGGATCACGTTTTCCGCGTTGGGTTTGTGGATGACGATTTTGTCAAAGGTCTTTCCGAGAAAGACGCTTACAGCAACAAGAAGAATAGGTTTCTAAATTCCATCACGTTCGTGGGGCCGTATCCATCGAGTGTGGAGAAGGCCAGCCGAAAGAAAATTCTGGTCTGTGATCCAAAGTCCGGGACAGTTTGCGTCAACACCATTGTCGCGGCGCTGGCGCGGCGGGCTTACCGGCGTCCGGTAACTAGAACGGAAGTCGCTGCGCTGATGCGGTTCGTAGGAATTGCGCAGAAGGAAGGTCAGAGCGTGGAACAGGGGATTCAGCTGGCGATTGAAGCGATGCTGGTTTCGCCGCACTTTCTGTTCCGCGTGGAGCACGACGTGGATCCGGCCGATCCAACGAAAATCCACCGCATTTCCGATACGGAATTGGCGACTCGCTTGAGTTATTTTCTGTGGAGCTCGATGCCGGACGATCAGTTGCTTGCGGCTGCTGAATCGGGCAAGCTTCACGTTCCGGCGGTGCTGGATGCGCAGGTTGAACGGATGTTGGCGGACAGCAAATCGTCAGCGCTGGCTTCGAACTTTGCGGGGCAATGGCTGGAGACGCGGAACCTGGACAGCGTGAAACCCGATCCGCAGAAGTTTCCGGATTGGAACCCTGAATTGCGCGATGCGATGAAGACTGAGACACGCATGTTTTTCGATGCCGTTCTGCGCGAGAACCGCCCGCTTTCGGATTTCCTCGATGCGAAGTACACGTTTCTGAATGACCGGCTGGCGAAACACTACGGCATTGCGGGTGTCACCGGCCCGGATTTCCGCCGGGTGGAACTTGCCAGCGATGAGCGCGGCGGAATTCTCAGTCAGGCCAGCGTGTTGACGGTTTCAAGTTACCCTTCTCGCACGTCGCCCGTGATTCGCGGGAAGTACGTTCTTCAGAACATATTGGGAACTCCGCCGCCACCGCCGCCGCCGGATGTTCCAGCTTTGGACGAAGCCGCCGTCGGCAATGCCGGTTCGATGCGGCAGCAATTGGAGAAGCACCGGGCCAACCCGACTTGCGCATCCTGCCATAGCCGCATGGACCCGCTTGGGTTCGGGCTGGAGAATTATGACGGCATCGGCAAGTGGCGTACGACGGATGGTAAGTTCTCCATCGACTCAAGCGGCACGCTGCCGGATGGCCGCACGTTCCAAGGCCCGGCTGCCATGCGCGCTATTCTGATCGCGCAGCTTCCCGATTTCTCGCACTGCCTGATTGAGAAAATGCTGACGTACTCGTTGGGCCGCGGAATGGAGCGCTACGATCGCAGAACTATCGATGACATGAATCGAGAGCTGGGCGCGGACGGGTATAAGTTCCAAACCCTGATCCATGAAATTGTGCAGAGCCTTCCTTTCCAATCTCGCCGCGGCGAGATGGTCATTTCGCAGAACACGAATAAGAACTTCAGTCACGCAGTCCTGACGGCGAAGGAGCCATCTCGATGATCATCACGCGCAAAGTGCTTGCCAGACGAACCTTTCTCCGGGGCATTGGAACCACCATCGCTCTTCCCTTCCTCGATTCGATGGTTCCCGCCATGGCACTCGCTGGCACGGCGAAAAAAGCTCCCGTGCGCATGGCCTTCGTCTATCTTCCGAATGGGATGGACATGACGGGGTGGCACGCCAATTACGAAGGCCCGCTTCATGATTTACCGCGCACGCTGAAGCCCCTGGAACCCTTTAAAGACGACATCACGGTTTTAGGAAATCTGACGCACAACGCGGGCCGCGCGCTGCTGGATGGCGCGGGCGACCACGGGCGTTGCTGTGGTTCATATCTGACAGGTGTTCAGCCGCGCAAGAGTCTGGTGGATATTAAAGCCGGGATCTCTTTCGATCAAATCGTGGCAAATCAAATCGGTAACCAGACGCGGTTTGCATCCCTGGAAATCGGTCTGGAAGACGCTCGCCAAGCGGGCGATTGCGATTCCGGTTATTCGTGCGCGTACACCAACAATCTGGCTTGGCGCAGCGAAACACAGCCTCTTCCGCCGGTGCTCGATCCACGGGCGCTGTTCGAACGTCTGTTCGGTAATGGCGTGGTATTGAGCCCCGAAGCGCGCGCGCGGCAAGGTCGCTATCGTCGCAGCATTCTTGACTTTGTCACCAGCGACACACAGAAACTTGAGACCAGCCTTGGCCCTACCGATAGGCGGAAGCTGGACGAATACTTGTCGTCGATTCGCGAAGTGGAACGCCAGCTTGAGAAGGCGGAGAAAGATAATTCGCAAATCGATCCGCACATGGAAAAGCCCTACGGCGTTCCGGCCGATTTCGCTGAGCACTTTAAGCTAATGACGGACATGATGACAATCGCCTTCCAGGCTGACTTGACACGGATCATGACTTTCCTGGTGACACGTGAAGGCACGTCGCGGTCCTATCGCGAAATCGGAATTCCCGATGGTCACCACCCGCTTACGCATCATCGCAACATGCCGGATCTAATCGAGAAAGTCGCGCAGATCAACAACTATCACATGAAGCAATTCGCGGGATGGGTGGAGAAGCTGAAATCCATCAAGGAAGGCGATGGAACGCTGCTCGACAATTCCATGATTGTGTATGGGGCGGGCTTGGCCGACGGGAATAAGCACCTCCACGAAGACCTGCCCACACTGATTGCGGGACGCGGCGGCAACTTTATCAAGTCCGGGCGGCGAGTGGTCTATCGCAAGGAGACGCCGATGTGCAATCTGTTCCTCACGATGATGGATCGGATGGGGGTCCACACCGAGCATTTTGGCGATTCCACGGGACGGCTTGAGGGGCTTGACCTTACCTAAACGGCCATGCAGTTTCCGGGACAAGGCAAGCCTCCGACGGGTATCGTTTTCGACACCGAAATGGGGCGAACTATCGACGAAGCGCTCGCTCTGGCGATGCTGTACGGCTTCGACGGGAAGAACGAAGCGCGGGTGGTTTCGGTCAGTATCAGCAATCCCGATCTGCGAGCCGCCGCATTCTGCGATGCCGTGGGCCGCTTCTACGCTGGCGCGACTAGCCCTGAAGTTCGCGCCTTCTCTCACGGGCTTCCTATCGGATTGTCGACCGACCCGAAAGTGCCCTCCGCCGATACGCCGATGATTGAGGCAACTCTTTCGAAAGCGACGTATGAGCATGACATCCAGACACTCAATGACACCGCCGACCCGACTCCGCTGATCCGCAATGCGTTGACCGCGCAGTACGATCAGAACGCGGTGCTTATTTGCGGAGGACCGGCAACTAATGTCGCGAAGGTTCTCGATTTACCCGGTGCCAGGGAAGTGATCGAAAAGAAAGTCCGCTTTCTTTGCATTGTTACAACCAAATTCAATTTGAAGACGGATTTATCGGCGGCGCGCAAAGTGTTTGCCGAGTGGCCGACTCCGATCGTCGCGGTGGGTCAGGAGATCGGTGAAGCGCTTCCCTTCCCCGGCGCGAGCATTGAAAGAGACTTCGCGTGGTCGCAATCGCATCCGATCGTCGAGGCGTACCGGGCATATCAACCAATGCCTTACGATGCTCCGTCGTGGACGCTAGCGGCGGCCTTATACTCGGTGCATTCTAAAGACGGATATTTCAACATCTCCGACCCCGGGTCGATGACGATCCTGGAAGATGGCAGCACGAAGTTCACAGCTTCCGCGGACGGTAAGCATCAGTACCTTATTCTCGATCCCGCGCAAAAAGAGCGGATTATCGAGACTTACGCAAAAGTCGTAAGCGCGAAACCGGTTGCACGGCAGCCGCAGTTCCCGCTTAAGAAGGCGGCGGAAGCTGCCAAAGCCGCCGAAGACAAAGCCGTGGAACCAGTCGTCCCGTATGTTAAATTGCCTACACCACCGAAGTAATGTGGTGTTCTTCAAATCTTCAGAAATCCCAGATAGGCTATAGGCATGAAACTACCAACAACCGTTGGCTTGATCATGGGAGCGGCAGCTTTATCTGCCGCCGAAACTAAAGTACAACTGAAGGATCTCCCGGCTGCGGTCCGCACGACTGTGGTCGCACTGACCAAGTCTGCTGAGCTTCGCGGCGTCTCCAGGGAAATCGAAAAAGGCAAGACTTACTACGAAGCTGAGACAATGGTCAACGGGCGGAGCCGCGATCTGCTAATTGATGCTGCAGGCCATTTGGTTGAAGTCGAACAGGAAGTAGAGCTCAGCAGCATTCCCGAAGCGGCTCGCACTGCGCTTCAAAAACGAGCCGGTACCGGAAAGGTATCGAAGGTTGAGTCGGTCACCAAGGGTTCTACAGTCACCTATGAAGCAGTTATCGAGGTCAACGGCAAGAAATCGGAAGCCGCTGTTTCGGCTGACGGCACACGCCTTTAGTATTCTTAGCGCGGCGGGTTTGCTGGCGCAGGATACGCCGGGAAAAGCCTTCCCGCTTACCGTGGCACCGGGCGTACCCCTTCGCCTGTACCTGACAAAACGCCTGACCAAACGCATGGACGAGCCGGTGCATGCGAAGTTGATTGAGCCGCTCTTCGCGTTCGACCGCGAGGTGGTACCGGCCGGAGCGGAAGTGGTGGGTCGCGTAACTCGTCTGGACCCGGTTCCAAGACGGGCTCGGGCGGCAGCGCTGCTGGGGGGAGACTTTACTCCGCTTCATCGAGCCGAAGTGCAGTTTACCGAAATCGTGATGCCGGGCGGCCGTCGAATCGCGTTGAACACTCTCGAAACTGAAGGATTGACTTCGATCTTTACATTGAGTTCAGCAAAGAAGAAACCAAGCAAGAGTGGGACGCCGAATCACGGAGGAATTTTAGGTATTGGAAGGCAGCAGGCGCAAGCGCAGATCAGCGGCAGAACTCGCGGCGTTATCGATATGGTGCGCGGGCCCGACAAAGTGGAACGTCTTGAAGACCTACTGTTGGCCAAGCTTCCCTACCATCCGCAATGGATTCGCAAAGGCACACGATTCGACGCGGAATTGCGCGACCCGGTGCGTTTCGGCGATGCCAGCTTCAAGGAAGAGGATCTGCGGCTGGTGGGCACGCAACCGCCGGCAGACACCGTAGTGCACGCGCGACTTATAACACCGCTGAATTCCAAAACCTCAAAATTGGGTTCCAAAGTTGACGCAGTGATTTCGCAACCGCTGTTTTCCGCGGACCATAAGTTGATACTTCCGGAAGGTACGCATGTGACCGGTTCGGTGACGTTGACGCAGCGCGCCCGGTGGTTCCATCGCGGCGGACAATTGCGGTTCAATTTCGAAAATATCGATTTGGCACCTGGGCTGGGAATCAACGCGGTTGCTCGGCCTACGATCAGAACGGCAGCCACTTTGATCAGGGCCGAATCCACGGGTCGAGCTAGGGTGCAGGTGGATCAGGAAGGCAGCGCAAAAACGGTTGAGCCGAAGGCACGGCTTTTGAACACGGCGCTAGCGGTGCTCCTCGCAGCGAATTCCACCGAGAGGGAAGGCGATCAAGAAGTCGGCGCCACCGGCAACACCGACAACGGCCGGGCGAGCATGGGCGGTCTGTCCGGTCTGGGCGTGGTGGGTTCCGTGGCGGGCCGTTTGTCGCGCAATACCGGAATTGCATTGGCGTTTTACGGAATGGCTGGATCGATATTTACCAACGTCCTCGCACGTGGCGTGGAACTAGAATTTGCGAATAACTCGGCGATTGACATTCGTTTCGGAGCGCGGCGGTAACTTACCTGGCTTTCACACGGTCTTTAATTTTGGGGAATGCACATGATTAAACTAACTTCTACGCTTCTGACACTCGGTTTCTGCGTTTCGGCATTTGGAGCAGATTATAAGCTTCTGAAATCCTTGCCGCTTGGCGGTGAAGGGGGATGGGATTACGCCTTAGCGGACGCCGATTCGCGGAAGCTTTTCATCTCGCGGGGCACGCACGTCTCCGTTTTAGATATGGACTCTGAAAAACTTATCGGTGACATCGCCGATACGCCTGGGGTGCACGGGATCGCCGTCTCGTCCAAGGCCAGGAAGGGCTTCATCACATCCGGCCGGGCGGGCCGAGTGGATATATTCGATCTCGCCACGCTGGCCAAGACCGGATCGGTAGCCGCCGGTAAAAACCCGGACGCGATCACCTATGACGCAGTGTCCGATCGCATCTTCGCATTGAACGGCGGCTCCAGCGACGCGACTGTGATTGGTGCTTCATCGGGCAAAGTGGATGGCACGATTCCTCTTGGCGGCAAGCCGGAAGGCGCTGTTCCGGATGGCGCCGGCCACGTCTATGTCAATGTTGAGGATACGGCGGAGATAGCCGAGATCGATTCCAAGGGGATGAAGGTCACACGACGCTTCAAGATTGACGGCTGCGACGAGCCTAGCGGCCTCGCGATTGATACGAAGAACCATCGCCTATTCGCCGGTTGCGGAAACAAGATTATGGCCGTGGTGGATTCGAATTCAGGAAAGACCCTTGCAAAGCTGCCGATTGGTTCGGGCGTGGATGCCTGCGACTTCGACCCAGGCACTGGTTTTGCGTTCGCGTCAACCGGCGACGGTCACATGACCATCGTAAAGGAGAGTTCGCCAGGTAAGTTCTCCGTGGTGCAGACCGTAGCCACGCAGCAGAGCGCGCGCACGATGACGTTGGACCGCAAGACTCACAAGGCCTATCTGGCCGCGGCTAAATTCGCTCCCACCCCGCCCGCCGCAGCGGGAGCCCCGCGCAAATGGCCCGCAATGCTCCCCAATTCTTTCGTGTTGTTGGTAGTGGGCGAGTAGAGCTACAGTCTACAGATCAGAAGTTCGCGCTCGTAAACCATCTCCGGGGGGAGATGGTCATGCAACTCGATAAAGAGTTCTTCGTGCTGCATCACTTCTCCGCGCCATGCCTCGCGGTTTACGGTCTGCAGTTGCGCAAACCGTTCGGGTGAAAAATCCATCCCGCTCCAGTTGATGTCTTCGTAATGCGGGGTCCAGCCGATGGGCGTTTCTTTTCCTTGAGCGCGACCGCGCACGCGGTCGACGATCCATTTCAACACGCGCATGTTTTGGCCGAAACCGGGCCATTGAAAGTTGCCATCGGAATCCTTCCGGAACCAATTCACGTGGAAGATTCGGGGCGTCACAGCCAGAGTCCGCTGCATTTTGATCCAGTGCCGGAAATAGTCTCCCATGTGATAGCCGCAAAAAGGGAGCATGGCCATGGGGTCACGGCGCACCTTACCCACGGCTCCAGTCGCGGCGGCCGTCATCTCCGAGCCCATCGTCGCGCCGATGTAAACTCCGGCGCTCCAGTTAAACGCCTGGTATACAAGCGGCATTGTGGTGGCACGGCGGCCCCCAAATATGATTGCGCTGATGGGCACGCCATTGGGATCTTCCCAGGCTGAATCGATAGTGGGGCATTGCGACGCGGGTGCGGTAAATCGTGCGTTCGGATGAGCCGCTTTCGCGCCGGTCTCTTGGGCAATCTCGGGCGTCCATTTACGGCCCTGCCAGTCGATGCACTCAGCCGGGGGGCTGTCGGTCATGCCCTCCCACCAGACGCCGCCTTCGGGAGTCAAGGCGACGTTGGTGAAGATGGTGTTGCTGGAGAGTGTCGCCATGGCGTTCGGATTGGTCTTCTTCGACGTGCCCGGCGCGACACCGAAGAACCCGGCCTCGGGATTTATGGCACGGAGCCGGCCGCTGGCGTCGGGTTTGATCCACGCAATGTCATCGCCCACGGTCCAGACTTTCCATCCTTCAAATCCAGCGGGGGGCACCATCATAGCGAAATTGGTTTTACCGCAAGCGCTGGGGAATGCGGCGGCCACATAAGTCTTCTCGCCGTGCGGATCTTCAATGCCGAGGATGAGCATGTGCTCAGCCATCCAGCCTTCGTCGCGCGCAATGTTAGAAGCGATCCGCAAGGCAAAACACTTCTTCCCAAGAAGCGCATTGCCGCCATACCCCGAACCGTATGACCAGATTTCACGCGTCTCCGGGAAATGGACGATGTACTTTTCGCGGTTGCAGGGCCACGGAACATCTTTCTGCCGGGGAGCGAGCGGGGCGCCGACGGTGTGCATGCAGGGCACGACACGTTTCTGATCTTTATCGATTTCCTGGAATACCGGGCGGCCAATGCGCGCCATAATGCGCATATTGACAACGACGTAAGGGGAGTCGGTGAGCTGCACCCCGATTTGGGACATGGGCGAGCCGATCGGGCCCATGCTGAAAGGCAGCACATACATCACGCGGCCCTGCATGGCGCCGCTGAACAGACCCTTCAGCTTCTTGCGCATGTCGAACGGATTTTCCCAGTTGTTAGTGGGACCGGCGCTGTCCTTCGAAAGGGAGCAAATGTACGTGCGATCTTCAACCCGCGCGACATCGTTGGCGTCGGACCGGGCATAGTAGCAGCCGGGCCAGAGCTTGTCGTTAAGTTTGATGAACGTCCCGCTCGCGACCATAAGAGAGCAGAGATCTTGATATTCCCGCTGCGATCCGTCGACCCAGTGGATGGAAGCTGGTTTGGTGAGCTGCGCCATCTTTTCAACCCACCTGAGGAGGTGCCTGTTCTCGCTCAGCGGCACAGCGGTGTTTCGCGTAATTCGCGAAACGGCTTTGGTTTCTGTTTTCATCTCAGCCAACAGTCTCCCAAACTTTTGACCGGCCGAACGTGGGCGCGGTGGTTGGATTATTCGATTGCAATGGTCGCTGCGTTTGACGTCTCGCCGCCGATTGCAATGGTGACTGGAACAGCACTGCCTTTCGGCGCCGAGGCGGGAACCAGGACGTTCACCTGATTCAGGCCTACATAGTAAGGCGCGAGTCCCGCGAAGACGGCTGGAACGGAAACCCCACCGATGGTCACCGTGGCAGTTGCGACAGTTTGCGACAGAGGGTTCGTCGAGGCCGGGACACCCGCGAAAGGCGCGTTAGAGACGGCACCCAAGCCGGTGCAGTAGATGGATATATATTCGCCTGCGCGCGCCGGGCGGGCATTCTTTATGCTCCCCGAAGCCGCAGCCACGGAAGAGCTTCCGGAGATTAACACCGCGCCTTGAGTGCCGCTAACCTGAGGAAGCACAAAAATTGCGGGTGCGTACGGGGCTATGGTCAGGGGCACGGGATTGCCGACCATGGCTCCGCTGGTGTGTACCAGTGCAACCGGTCCGGCAGGGACTTCGAACGGGATTTGGAAATTGATTTGGCCGGGCGAGGCGTAGAGCTGTCCAACTGGAAAACCGTTCACGGTGATCTGTTCGCCAGCCAGACGTGTGGGAGCAACCGAACCCGTGTTTAGTTCAGTAGTCGCAGTCAGATTGCTGCCGTAAAGCGAGACCAAACTTCCGGGCGCGATGGCATGACTGCTGCTTGCGGCACTGACGACATTCGAAGCCGCCAAGGCCGCGGGACGATCCGAAGCGCGAAGAACCGTCATCATCACGGCGCTGGAATTTTGCAGTTGAAAACTATAATTTCCCTTCGAGTCCAGCGTGACCGAACTCGCCTGAAGCGGCGCTTTGAGCAATCCGGTAGAATTATCGAACTGTTGGCCGCCATACTGAATTTCCGTTGCCGTGGACGCAAGCGATGGAGCGCTGAGGGTAAGAAGGGCGGCTTGTCCCATGGGCGCGGAAAAGCCGATCGAGACGAGTGGAGAGGCCATCAGATCTTTGTTTACCACGAACACGTTGACCGGACAGGCGCTACAGCGGGTCAGCGCATAGGCGGTTATGTTGGCAGAGGTTTGCAGAGTTACCGGCAAAAACGAACTGCCTGGAGCTACCGCATCAAACATGTGCATGGCATAGTAGAGCGGCTCTACTTGCGGAGAGAAAGGAGCGGCTGAACTTGCGGGCACGCCACTTTGAATGGCGTTGTAATAGGAGTTCAAATTAACCTTGTTCGAGGGAGTGGTGCCGGTGTGGAAGTTAATCCGGCGGAGGGACAACTTTGACGAAAAAAGCATCCAGTCGACACCCCAGACACTGGCCGCGAAGGAGTCGCTTACACCGGGCTGACCCGAACACGCAACCGTGTTCGTTTCGGTCAACTGAAGGCCAAGATTATGTTTTTGCGCTATCTGCTGCCACTCGCCTACCACCCGTCCGTAATCGGCAAGAACTTGCGGCACAAGTATCTGCGACGTCGTGACGGGCACCTTGCAGCGATTTGTCGGGTACCAGTGCATGGTGGCAATCCCGATACGGTTCCCCACCGCGGCAAGAAATTGAGTGAGTTCAGGCAAGTGCCAGCGACCGGTGTAGGCCGGGCCGGCCACCGATATAGTCGAGGCAAATCGATCGGCGGCGAAAGCGTTCAGATAGCCCTGAAACTCGTTGATGTAGTCGGTAACTGTGTAGCTGACCGGGCGAATGGTGCTTCCGTTGGCCAAAGCATCAAAAAAGTAGCCGTCGGGCTCGTTGCCGGGTTCCACGCCGAGTCGCTGCTCCGGCGTGGAGTACGTGGCGATGCCTTCGTTAATCTCACGCATAGCCCACGAACCGGAGTTCTGGGCCAGGTTCATGCCCAATAGGACGGGCCAGCCGGTGCGGGATGAGGCGTAGTAATACGATTGCATGTCCTCGGGCGAGACAGGCCCTGAACAACCTGAGGGATTCGGTGCCAGGCTCATATCCCAACAGAATTGGTCCTGGGACGAGCCGCCCATGCGAAATGTTCCGCCCCCAAGACTCCGAAGCAACTGGAAGAACACGTTGTTGGGTTTAGCCGGGAGGCCGAAAAACATCGGGCGAGCAATATGCACTTCAATGCTTAATCCGACAAAATCAGACGGCACAGTTACGCCTGGCCTACTGACGTCCACGGCTACGGTCGAGGTCTGGGCAAAAGCCGGCAAAGCTAGAGGGCTCGTAGAAAACCAGAGCCCAAAACAAAAGCAAATTCTCACGCCTTCACTATGGCAAAAGGCTAGGATGAAAAACTTGATTACCCCAGAAATCCAAGCTTCGGAGTGAGAAAGTTCAGCAGATTCGGAAAGACGCTGTTGAGCGATAAGGAGGGAAGCCCGAACCAAGTCGCAAGCGTCGCGCCGAACTGATCGACGGACGTGGTGGGTATCCAGGCGCCACGCCCGGTCGCGTCGTCGGGTCCGTTTAAGATTAACTGCGGGAAGGTCCCATACATGTCACCGCCAACCACTCCGTCTCCCATCACCATTTGATGGCTGCCCCAGGCATGATCCGTTCCAAGATTGGAGCTAGGCTGCAACGTCCGCCCGAATTCAGATTCGGTGAACGTGGTGACCTGCTGGGAGACACCCAACTCCTGGGTGGCTTTATAAAACGCGGACATTCCCTGGCTGAGAGACACAAGCAGACCTTGATGATCGTATAGCTGGTTGGAGTGGGTGTCAAAGCCGTTCAACGAGCAGAAGAAAATTTGACGGCGCATCCCCAGTTGCGACCGCACCTGGATGATTTGTGCGACCTGCTGGAGCTGCTGGCCGAGGGTGGTTGCCGGGAAAACAGTGCTGAGAGGGCTGCTGGACGCAACCGCGGCGGCGAGCACGGAATCCACTTGCAGGGCACTCGTCATTTCCGCGCTAGCTGCCTGAACCACGGACAAACCTGAATTAAACATGAGGAGCTGTTGGAGAGCTGTATCTCTCGCCACTGCGGCTGCCGAACCGTCTGAACCCGAAGTGGTGAGGGGGCTGCCAGGAAAAATGCTCGCCGCCTGCTCGCTTTGTCCCGTGAGCATGATGCTGTTACCAGCCACGGAGCAGGCTATTGGAAAACCGGAGGACGACCCGTAGGCGATGTACATCTGATCGGCGGCGCGTCCACCCCAGCCGGTTTGCGCCGTGCTGTTGGGAGTGGAAGTCTGCCATTGCGACTGCTGACCCCCATGGTTGAAGAGATCGGTCGGGATCTTCGCGGTTTGTTGTTGATACTGCGCCTGTGTGGTGGGCTGCACCAGCATCCCGACGTTCGCCACAAACGCCAGCTTTTTCTGATTGAAGATGGACTGCAATTCAGGGATCGCGGGGTGCAAACCGTAAGGAGCACTACCGGTAAGAGCCGTGACAGGAAGCAACGAAGCCTGGTTGAGGGCAAGTTGTCCGCGCACACTGGAATATTGCTGAAAGCGCGTTGAATCGAGCGGGACAATCAGATTATTCCCGTCGTTCCCGCCCAATAGAAAGATGCATACCAAAGCGCGATAGTCGGAACTCTGGGCCATAAGATTCATCGCCCCAAAGCGGCCGAATGCGCCAGTCAGCCCAAGCGCGGCGACCGACTTGCAGCTGGAGCGAAGAAAGTTTCGTCGTGAATAAGCCATTTTGATTTTCCTGGTTTCCGAGGTTTGGGTTTATCGCTGCGATTGATACAGGGGAGAGGTAACTGTCAGGTAAAACGCGTTTTGAACGCGAGTCGTTGGATTGGTTGTCGCGTTCAAAGCCGTGATTAAGATGCTCTGCATTTGAGATGGCATCTGCCCCGCCATGAACGCATTGCTCATAGCTTGGACCAGGGTTGGCGGATCGCTGGCAAACACCTGAAACGGGGACAAATCGACCTGGAGTCCAGGACCGGCTACGCCCGTTTGGATCAAATACGTATAGTTAATTCGCCCGAGCGCCGACGAGGAATTCAAGGTGTCAAATTCAGGCCCCAGCATAGTAGTGCTGCCTGGGAGCAGGTAAGTCGGGGGATAGTAGCCAAACACGCTAAGCGGGTATAAGATGGTCTGTCCCATGCTCGTTCCTATCGTGCCCAAACTAGTGGTGGGCGCGGTAACAGTGGTATTGAGGTTCCGAAACAAATTGGCAATGTAAAGGAAGGGCTCTCTTAAGTGCCCACCGGTCGCGATACGGGTAGAAACGTTATCGCTCAGCCGGGCTTCGTTGTCGAGCAAGATGGCTTGAGTGACTGCCCATAAATCCCCCCGCGTGCCGCTTCCATTGTTGTTGAATACTTGTGCTACGCGCTGGATATAAGCGGGGCTGGGATTGCTGGCGACGAGATGTTGAATCAACCTCAGGGCAATAAACGGCCCCACGTTGGGGTGATTGAAGATGTTTTGGAGGGCGGATTGGAGGTCTTGAGCCGACGACTGATTGGCGGGAACAACCACACCATTTAGCAGCGTCTTGGAGCTGGTATCGTGATTCGCCTCCCACGCGACCATAGGGCCCACATAGTAGTCGGGATTCAGCGGCTGGGCAGTAAAGCCGGGCTGTACAGGAAAGGTCCAGCCAGTGAAAACGCGCGCGAAGTTCTCGACCGTAGTCTGGGTGTAAGGCGGAATCGGATTTCCGAAACTGTCAAGTTGGTTACTGCCGTCGATGTTGAGCATCGTCGTCCCAATGCTGAACAACTGCATCACCTCGCGGGCATAATTTTCATTCGCAAGAGCCGAGCCGCTGGCCTTTACGTTGTTGACCATATCCAAAAAGAAACCCATGGAGGGACTGAGAGTGACGTCAGTCAAAAGATTGTAAAAATTCCCAAAAGCATCGGCTTCAAGGAGCTGATAGTAAGGAATGAGCTGATTTGGCTGGGTGTTCTTGTTTGCGGAAATACATAATATTTGCGACAGCGCAAAAGCCACCCGCTGGCGCAA
>JANYJA010000240.1 GCA_025358575.1 Terriglobia bacterium | reverse complement strand
CTTCCTTTCCTTCGTCACGCGCTATTTGCCGGCGGGGGTGGTGGGCCTGATCATCGCGGTGATCTTCGCGGCGGCGATGTCGTCGAGCTCAGGCGAAGTGAATTCACTCGCAACCGTAACGGTCATCGACATTTATAAGCGGCATATCCGCGCGGGCGCGACCGACAGTCACTATTTAATGATTTCACGCGTTGCCACGGCGTTCTGGGGAGCCTACGCGGTGGTGTTCGCGCAGTTCGGAAAAAATTTGGGATCGCTGGTGGAGGCGGTGAACATGGTGGGCTCACTCTTCTACGGATCGCTGCTCGGCGTTTTCGTGCTCGCTTTCTTCTTCAAGAAAGTGGGCGGCACGGCGGCATTTTGGGCGATGCTCGCGGGCGAAGCAGCCATCTTCGCCGCATTCTTCTTCACGAAGATTTCGTTCCTCTGGTACAACGTAATTGGCGCGATTGTGGTGGTTGCTGCGGCCCTGTTAATGACGAAGATGATGCCTCAACCCGGCAGCAGCACCATCTTGCCGACCCCATCCTCATAATGTTCCAGTAGGTGAAACGCTTCGTTAATGCCTGTCAACGGACGGGTGTGGGTGATCATGGGCGCGAACTTCGATGGATACGCCGCGAGCAGATCGCGCGCTTGTGTCGCTTCGTTATTGGAACGGCGCACATTGAAGATCGCGATCTCTTTCTTGCGCATGGGATGAACGTCCAGCGGAAGCTGCAACTCGGAGGGAATGCCCGTATAGACCAGTCGCCCACCGCCGCGCAGGGCTCCAATGCACTGATTCAGCGTGTTGTCTTTGGCGGCGCAATCGATGGCGAGATCCACGCCACGGCCGCCCGTATCCAGCATGATCTGGCGAACGGGATCGATTACTTGGGTCTCCAGCAATTCGTCAGCTCCCATTACATGTGCCAAAACGCGTCGATGACCCACGGGTTCGACCACCCAAACGCGCGAGACGCCCGCCATCTTCAGAGCACTCACGGTAAGCAGCCCAATGGGCCCCGCGCCGAACACCACGGCCGTCTCGCCCAATTGTGGTTTTGCGAACTGGAGCGAATGCAGAACCACCGCAATAGGTTCCACCAGAGAGGCCTCGGTGAGGCTGATGGAGGCGGGGATGCCGAGCAGATTCGCGGCTGGCAAGTTGATGCGATCGCGAAAGAAGCCGGCGTGCTCCGGAGTGCTCAAAAACTTGAGATGAGCGCATAGGTTGTAGTGCCCGCTCATACAGAACTCGCAGTGATAACAAAAAATCGCCGGATCCAAAGCCGCGCGATCGCCAACGCTCCATCCGCTTACACCATCGCCAATTTCCACGATCGTTCCAGAAGGCTCGTGCCCCAGCACCATCGGGTAAGTGCAGCGGGACTCGCCCACACCTCCCTCCGCATAGGAATGCATGTCTGAGCCGCAGACACCGATTGCGCCAATCTGTACTTGAACCTCTCCCGGCGCCGGCGCGGCCAGCGGCCGCTCCTCCATTTCGAACCGCCGCAGGCCGGTCAGTTCGGCTACGATCATTTCGAACTTCCGAGGCCAGCGTCGCCGCGACCTACAAAGCGGCGAACTTCCATTTCGAGTGCCGGAACCGTGATGACGTAGTTTCCGCCATAAATGGTGTCCTTGCCGTCGAAATCAAAACACACGGCGCCGGCTTCTTCGGCAATGATTTTGAGGGCGGCCAGATCCCAGGGCTTGGCTCTCGATTCCAGCCAAACATCTGCTTTGCCGCTCGATACCAGCAGGGCGTCCAGACACCCGCCCATGCTGCGCACCGTCCAAAAAGTCTCCATCCACTCGAGCAGATGGTCCGCAAATGGGGACTCTCGAATGTAGCTCAGGCCGTTGACACAGAGCAGAGCTTCCGCGGGCTTCTTGCGGTCGGAAATCGCGATCCGTTCTTCACCTTGTGGTCCGCTTTGATACGCCCCCGCGCCTTTGCTGGCGGAAAAAAGCTGGCCTGTTGTAGGGAAGTAAGCGAATCCAGCGACGATTTGGCCTTCCTCCTCCAGGCCGATGAGAACAGCCCAGGCGCCCGTCCCGCGGATGAAATCGCGCGTGCCGTCGATCGGGTCGATGATCCACTTGCGGCGGTTCGTCGACTCCTTAACCGCTCCTTCCTCCCCCAGCAGCCCGTCTTCCGGGAAAGCTTCGGCGAGAGTTGAGACGATCAGCTTTTCACATTCCTTATCGGCAATGGTGACGGGCGATTCGTCCGATTTGGATTCAAATCCGATGCCTCCCTTGCGGTACTGCAACGCCAATTCTCCCGCTCGCCGGGCAATGTCCCGTCCTGCCGCCAGTTCTTTTTCGTAAGAAGCCATCGTTGTGATTGTTCCTTGAGTCCTACTGACAGGTTAAGATATTTTTGATGCAGAGTTTCCGGGAATTCGATGCGGGGCCAGACCCGTTTGGGCGCACATGGCATGTCCTCTTCAAGTGGCTGCAGACGGCAATTTCGCTGCGGCACAGCAATTCGGTGGACGTGAAATATATGCTAACCAGCGGCGAGGAATCGCTGGAAAAGACAGTTTCGATGTCGCTGCCCCAACTAGTGGAGCTGGCGAAACGCGGCAGCACGAAAGTGAACGACCCCTGGTGTTCGCGACTGGCTATGCAGCATCTGCGCTATCTGGTGGAATCGGGCGAGGACATGGAAAAGTCGCTCGTCACGCCATCAAAGGATCAACTGGCGAGCTACCAGAGCGTTTTAACAAAGTGGGAAAGCGGGCAGGTCCAGAAGATTCGGTCGCATTGAGGAGGGGGGCGAATGTCCTCCAACGACGGCTTGCTTCGCGCTGAGAAACTATCGAAGGTTTACCAATCTGGCGGCGCCGATTTAGTCATTTTTTCGGATCTGGATCTGGAGATTCAACTAGGCGAAAAGCTGGCGCTAACGGGAGAATCGGGCACCGGAAAGTCCACGTTGCTGCATCTCTTGGGCGGTCTGGACAGGGCCACGAGCGGTAAGATATACTATAAAAACAAGGATATTTCAGCCCTTGCGGACGCGGATTTGGCCGTGTATCGCAATCAAAATATTGGGTTTGTGTGGCAAGTCCACTACCTGCTGCCGGAGTTCACGGCGCTGGAAAACGTGATGATGCCGTTGCTGATCCGGGGTGAGCCGAAAAATAGGGCAGCCTCGAAGTCGCTCGCGAGGTTAGACGACGTGGGACTGAGTAAGCGCGCCACACATCGAGCCGGCGAGTTATCCGGTGGAGAGCAGCAGCGGGTGGTTCTCGCGCGCGCGCTGGTGGGCGAGCCTTCGCTTCTTCTGGCCGACGAGCCGACTGGGAATCTTGACGAGAAGACGGGCGAGAAAATTTTCGACCTGCTCGACAGTTTGCACGAAAAGTATCGCCTCACGTCGGTTTTCGTCACCCACAATTCTTCCTTGGCGGCGCGCTGCGACCGCGTTCTTAAACTGGAATCAGGAATGTTGACTACGGTTTTGCAACCAGGACCGGGCGGAGCGTATCTTAGGTAGTAGTGGGAGTCTTTCGAAGTTTCACGGGAGCCAAAGTCCTATATGTTTGAGCGATACACGGAAAAGGCACGACGCGTCATCTTTTTTGCACGGTATGAGGCGAGCCAATTCGGCAGCCCGTATATCGAGACGGAACACCTGCTGCTCGGGCTTCTCCGTGAAGACAAGACCCTGGCGAACCGGTTTTTGCGCTCGCATGCTGCGGTCGATTCAATTCGCAAGCAAATTGAAGGACACACAACCATTCGCGAGAAGGTATCGACGTCGGTCGATCTCCCTCTAAGCCACGAATGCAAGCGGGTTTTAGCTTATGGCGCTGAAGAGGCCGAGCGGCTGAGCCACAAACACATTGGCACCGAGCACTTGCTGCTTGGCCTTCTGCGCGAAGAGAAATGTTTTGCCGCTGAAATTCTGCATGAGCGCGGCTTGCGGCTTTCTACCATTCGGGAAGAATTGCAGCGTTCGCAATCGGAAAAGGTATCGTCGAACCGGCCTAAAGAAAGCTCTCTGCTGGCGGAATTCAGCCGCGATTTGACGCAAGCTGCAATGGATACTTCGCTCGATCCGCTTATCGGCCGGGACTACGAATTGGAACGCGTGGTGCAAATTCTGTGCCGCCGCACCAAGAATAATCCGGTGCTGATCGGAGAACCTGGCGTAGGGAAGACAGCCATTGTGGAGGGTCTCGCGCAGCGTATCGCTGAGGGCGATGTTCCTTCATTCCTCGCCGATAAGCGCATTCTAGCTCTTGATCTTTCGCTCATCGTCGCGGGCACTAAGTATCGCGGCCAGTTTGAAGAGCGGCTGAAAACCATCATGAAAGAGCTGATGGAGAATCAGAACGCGATCATCTTCATCGACGAACTTCACACCTTGGTGGGCGCGGGTTCGGCGGAAGGTTCGCTCGATGCGGCGAATATCTTGAAACCCGCATTGTCGCGCGGCGAGATCCAGTGCATCGGCGCGACAACGCCGGCTGAATTCCGCAAGTCGATTGAGAAGGATCGGTCTCTCGAGCGCCGCTTCCAAGCGGTGAAGGTTCCGCCGCCTAGCGAAGCGGACGCGGTAAAGATTCTGTTCGGCATCAAGGACCGCTACGAGAAATTTCATGCGGTTGGGTATACCGATGAAGCCATTGAAGCGGCTGTCTACACTTCGAGCCGTTACATTCCAGATCGTTTCTTGCCGGACAAAGCCATCGACCTGATCGATGAAGCGGGCGCGCGTGTCAAGCTGCGTCAGACCACGCTTCCAAGCGATCTTGCCGACATTCAAAAACGGATCAAGTTCATCGTGCATCGCATGGAAAATGCGATCGCCAATCACGAATTTGAAAAGGCGCGATTTTATTCCGACGAAGAGCGCAAAGAGCGCGAAAACATGCGCCAGCTTCGTGAAAAGTACAATTTGGACGATACCTCCACTGGTGTCGTGACGAAAGACGATATCGACGATGTGGTGGCGCGCTGGACCGGCGTTCCCATGACTTCGATCAAAGAAGAAGAGATTACCAAGCTTCTTCGGATCGAAGACGAACTGCACAAACGAATCATCAGTCAGGAGAAGGCGATCTCCGTTCTGGCGCGTGCCATTCGGCGTTCACGGGCCGGTCTGAAAGCCAGCAACCGCCCCGCGGGTTCATTCCTGTTCCTCGGACCGACGGGCGTTGGAAAAACGGAAGTCGCCCGCGCCCTCGCGTCGTTCCTTTTCGGAAGCGAGAAGAGCCTGATCCGCTTCGACATGTCCGAGTTCATGGAGAAGCACTCGGTCTCTAAACTGATTGGTTCGCCTCCCGGTTATGTGGGTTATGAAGAGGGCGGCCAGCTCACCGAACGCGTCAAACGTTCACCCTATTCCATCATTTTGCTGGACGAAATCGAAAAGGCGCATCCGGATATCTACAACCTTCTACTGCAGGTCTTTGAAGATGGTCAGTTGACCGACGGACTCGGCAACACGGTCGATTTCAAGAACACCATCATCATCATGACGTCCAACTTGGGCGCGCGCTTCCTCGAAAAGCGCGGACATCTTGGGTTCTCCGCTCCGGCTTCGGAAGGCTTTTCTTCGAAGATTGAAGACATGGTTCGGAGTGAGGTAAAGAAGGCGTTCAATCCGGAATTTCTAAACCGGTTGGACGATGTCATTCTGTTCACGTCGCTGACGGACGACGACTTGATCAAAATCATCACGCTGTTGGTAGAACAGATCAATCTGAATCTGGTTTCGAAACAGCTAAAAATCCGTCTTGCGCCGGATGCGGCCAAGTACATTTTGGAAAAGACGTGCGCCGATCGCAGTTACGGAGCGCGCCCATTGCGGCGAGCGCTTCAGAAGTACATTGAAGACCCGCTTTCGGAAGCTTTGATTCAGGGCCTTCTTCCGAGGCCCGGTGATCTCGAAGTTTATCTTGGCGACACGGGTATCTATTACCGCCAAGTGAATCAAGTTAACGCCGAACTTGAGCCGGTGGGTGTCGGCGGCGGCGAGCCTGAGCCCGTCCCCGGCACCATGCTCTACTCGTTTTAGATCGGCTTACTTCCGTACCGGCATGATGCGCTTCTCTAGCATCGGCCGGATTGCGGTCGATGGCATCTCCAGAAGATTCAGCGATAACGCTTGTTCGGCGGCTTCGCGCATCTTCAGCGAATCTTGAAGGCCCCGCAGCTTGCTTTTTTGATCGTCGGTAAGAACCCCGAGGCAGTCATGCGATCTTGCTAAAATTTTCGAAGCTGCGCGATCTGTTCATCGGTTAGATTGACAAACGACTTCAAAGCTTCGTAGTTCGGCTGATAGCGAGCCACTTGAGAATTCACCGGGCCTTGCGCGAAAAGCCCGGCAGCGCTTAGTAGCATCAAACAGAAAGTTCGCATCACAAACTCATTCTACGGAGATGCCAAGAAGCTTGGGCAGGCGATCAAGTTCGTCCTCGGTGGAATCGTTCGGGACCGAGCAGCCGGGCGCGAGCAGAAACTTTTTGCCTGCCGACTCCTGGGCCGATTGCATTTCTTTTTTCAACTCGCCCAGTGAAAGTTTCCGGTAGTTGCGTTCATCCAGTCCGCCCATGATCAAACCCGAATATTTGGCACGGACGGCGGAAATGGGCACACCAGTACCGAAATTTGAGTAATTGATTGCGGCAACCGGCCAGCCCTGGAAGAACCGGTTCAGATAGACTTTGTCGCCATGCAAATGCAGCGTGTTGAGTGGCGCATCGGCTGCTGCGTCGAGAATCAACCGGTCGAATGGCTCGCTAAACTTGGCGAAGTCGGCTTGCGAGAGAATGTCCGGTTGCGCGTTAGCGATCGCCAGGAAAATCCCCGATGCGCCCGCCGCGATGGCCTTGCGCGCGTGTTTGGCTTCAGATTCCGCGATGGCTTCCAAAGCTTCGAGGAGCGCCTTCGGATTTTCGGCCTTCATCTTAAGCACGGCTTCTTTTGAAGAAAGCTTTTCGGCCACGGTCCATGGATTAAAGATCGTTTCCAGAAAATAGGCTTTCCCTTCCAGCCCATCGCGAATCATTTGAAGTGCTTTGATCTGCTCCGGAAACGGATCTTCATTCACATGGAGCTGATGCCACTCGCCTTCCGGCTTCGGGAAAGGATAATCGCTCATCACTTTCACCAGATCTGTCCGAAACTGCTTGTGAAACGCGAGTGTAGACTCGGCGTGCTTCTCGGCGGGCAATTTTTCATCGAGAAAATGATGCCAAAAGCTAAACGGCGGGCGGTCGACGTCGTGGCCCTTCAGCGCGCGGTCAACTCGCTCCGTTGACGAGAGCGCGGGCTTCTTTGTATCGGCAAACGCTGGAATTGCGGCGAGCGTAAGCAACTGACGTCGGGTGAGCATTCGTTCGATTATAGGCTGCGCCGGAAAATCAAAATATGCTGGCGCGGCAACGTCTCAATAACTTTCTCGAATTTGTAACCTTCCGGCTCGATTTCGGCGCGAACGCCCGCCACTGACATTTTGTGTTCGGGACGAATCGGCACCGTTGGATCTTCTTTACGATATTCAAGCAGCACCAGGCGCCCGTCGGGCGTGAGCGATTCGCGGATGTGATTCAACATTTCGCGCGGTTTTGAGAACTCATGATAGACATCGACCAGCAGCGCGACATCCACGGACCCGCGCGGAAGTTTCGGGTCGTCTTCCGATCCGAGCAGCGGCACCACGTTCGTGATATTGCGCGCCGCCATGTTTTCGCGGAGAAGCGAAAGCATCCCCGGCTGGATGTCGTTGGCATAGACCCTGCCAGTCGGGCCGACACGCTCGGCAAGCCTCCAACTGAAATAGCCCACGCCCGCGCCGATATCCGCCGCGGTAGAACCCTTTCGAATTCCAATCGCGTCTAGAGCTCTGTCGGGTGCTTCCTCCCGTTCACGCTCTGAACGAGTCAGCCAATCCGCGCCGCCCACTCCCATCACGTGGGCGATCTCGCGTTTGGTGACTGGGTGAACGTCCTGTGCTTGGGCCGCGAATGCGACCAGAAGAATTGCGCTAACGATTTTTCGCATGGATCGCCTCTATGCTACCTTCTTCCTTTCCTCGTGTGCCATCCTGCGGCTCGGTCAGTTTGATGGAAGCGCACTCAATAAACGGCTCTTCCCTAGACCAGCGTTCCTCCTGCCGTATGCGCCGTCGCAATTTCGCACCGACACGGTTCGCAACGCTGACGCGTGGTACCCGGCCTTCAATGTGCAGCCCGGAGAAAAGCTTTTACCTTGCGCCGCCCGATCGCGTCCGCATCTGGTAAGAGGCGTTTATAGTAAACTGATCGCCGATGACTTCCCGACGTGATTTTCACAAACTGGCGCTAGCGGCTTTTGCCGGATCCGCGCTCGCTGCCGACAAGCCCAACTCCGTAGTGGAGGGCGTGCAGATCGGTGCGCAGTCCTATAGCTTCCGCGACCGGCCCCTCGACGCCGCGATCCAAGGCATGGTCGATGTTGGCTTAAGTGAATGTGAACTATGGCAAGGCCACGTTGAGCCGCGAATGAAGGGGCCCGAGTTGAAAACCTGGCGTGAAACGGTGTCGCTAGACGATTTTAAGAACGTGCGCAAGAAGTTTGACAATGCTGGAATTATTCTCTATGCCTACAATTACAGCTTTCGCGAAGATTTCAGCGACGCAGAAATCGAGCGCGGCTTTCAGATGGCTCACGCGCTAGGTATCGACAAGATCACCGCCTCGTCGAACGTGACCACCGCCAAGCGCATTGACCCGTTTGCCCTGAAGTACAAGGTTTACGTTGGGATGCACAACCACTCCAACATGAAAGCAAATGAATTCAACACGCCGGATAGTTTCGCCGAAGCGCTGAAGGGCCGCTCGAAATATCTGGGCATCAACCTGGATATCGGCCACTTCACTGCCGCGGGATTCGATGCGCCGGAATATTTGCAAAAACATCACGCGCGCATTCTGACAATTCACATCAAGGATCGAAAGAAGAATCAGGGCGACAACATGCCGCTAGGTGAAGGCGACACGCCCATCAAAGCAGTGTTGCAACTGCTCAAAAAACATAAATACAAAATTCCCGCGAACATTGAATACGAGTATAAAGGCGGCGATACCGTGGCAGAGGTTAAAAAGTGCTACGAGTATTGTAAAGCGGCACTCGCCAGCTAGTCGTCAAAACCGGGTAGGCGAAGTTGTCAGTGATATCCTGATGAGTTCGCCATCATGACAACCAAGACACCCATTACCGTTGCGCACGGGGACGGCATCGGTCCTGAAATTATGGACGCAACGCTGCACATTCTCAAAGAGGCTGGAGCTGCGCTCGAGATTGAGCCGATCGAAATCGGCGAGAAGGTTTATCTGCGCGGCAACACCGCCGGAATTGAAGATAGCGCTTGGGAATCGTTGCGCCGCACAAAAGTTTTTCTCAAAGCGCCCATCACCACTCCTCAGGGCGGCGGTTTCAAAAGTCTAAACGTCACCACGCGCAAGAAACTTGGGCTTTATGCGAATGTGCGCCCTTGCGTTTCCTACCATCCTTTCGTCGAGACCAAGCATCACAAGATGGACGTAGTGATTGTTCGCGAAAATGAGGAAGATCTCTACGCCGGCATCGAGTACCAGCTCAGCGCGGATGTGATGGAGTGCTTGAAACTGATTTCGCGCCCCGGCTGCGAAAAAATTGTGCGCTTCGCGTTTGAATACGCCAAAATCGCCAAGCGCAAAAAAGTAACTTGCTTCACTAAAGACAACATCATGAAAATGACCGACGGCCTGTTTCACAAGGTCTTCGACGAAATCGCGGCGGAGTATCCAGATATTGTCAATGAGCATTGGATTGTCGATATCGGAGCGGCAAAACTCGCGGACACGCCCGAAGCATTCGACGTGATTGTCATGCCGAACCTATACGGCGATATTCTTTCCGACGTGGCCGCGCAGATCGCTGGATCGGTGGGTCTGGCGGGTTCATCGAACGTCGGCCTGCAGTGCTCCATGTTTGAAGCGATTCACGGTTCGGCTCCGCGCCGGGCGGGTCAGAATCTGGCGAATCCTTCGGGATTGCTGCTGGGAAGCGTGATGATGCTAGTGCATATCGGGCAGCCTGAAATCGCGCAACTCATCCATAATGCGTGGCTGCGAACGCTGGAAGATGGCGTTCATACTTACGACATTTACACCGAAAAAGTTAGCAAGCAAAAGGTGGGCACTAAGGAATTCGCGCAAGCCGTTGTCGCGCGACTGGGGCAGTATCCGGAGACCCTTAAACGTGCCGTATATGCATCCGCCGAGGTGAAGCGCAAAGAATGGACGCCCGCCAAACGTGCGCCCGTGAAGGTCGAAATGATCGGTGTCGATTTGTATATCGATTCGCGGCATCGCAGCCCGGGTGAGTTTGGCGATGCGCTGAAATCGATTACGAACGAAGGTTTGGAGCTCACCATGATTTCAAGCCGCGGGGTGGCGATCTGGCCGGGCTTTTTTTCGGAGACGTTTTGCACCGACGATTTTCGCTGCCGGTTCATGCTGAAAGATTCAAAGCAGACCGTTTCGCAGGCGCAGGTTCTCGGGCTCATGCAGAAAGTGACGGCTGCCGGTTATGACATCGTCAAGACGGAAACGCTTCGCAACTTCGACGGTAAGGCCGGATTCACCTTGGCGCAGGGCCAATAGGAACCGCGCGCATGCCGGTTGATGCTAAACCGCTAGTCGCTGTCATCATGGGCAGCAAGTCCGATTGGGAGACGATGCGGAACTCGAGCAGCGTGCTCACTGAGTTTGGAGTGCCGCACGAAACGCGCGTCGTCTCAGCGCATCGCACACCAAATTTGATGGCGGAATTTGCGGCGGGCGCGGAGGCACGCGGCATTAAGGTAATCATCGCCGGCGCTGGCGGCGCGGCGCATTTGCCGGGGATGACTGCGGCCCACACACTTTTGCCCGTGCTCGGCGTGCCTATTGAAAGCCATGCCGCGAAGGGGATGGATTCGCTGCTCTCCATAGTGCAGATGCCGGCGGGAGTTCCCGTGGGAACATTGGCGATCGGTGTCGCTGGAGCCAAGAACGCAGCCCTGCTTGCCATTCAGATTCTTGCCATCCATCACCCTGAACTTCGCGAAAAACTGCGCGTGTTTCGCGCTGAGCAGACGCGCCGCGTTCTGGAAGAGAAACTCTCTTGATGGTACTGCCGGGCGCGACTATAGGCGTTCTGGGAAGCGGGCAGCTTGGGCGCATGTTCGCCATTTCCGCAAGGCGCATGGGGTATCGCGTTCATACGTTTTCTCCCGATGAAGACACGCCCACGGGCCAAGTTGCGGACCTCGAAATTAATGCGGCATATGACGATCTAGATGCCGTTAGGAAGTTCGCGTCGGGCGTCAGCGTGGTGACATTCGAGTTTGAAAATGTTCCAGGAGCGACGGCCGAAGCGGCGGCCGCGTGCGCTCCGGTTCGGCCGGCGGGCGACGTTCTACACGTCACTCAACATCGTCTTCGCGAAAAAACGTTTCTCGCCAAACATGGATTTCCCGTCACGGAGTTTCATGCAGTGCGGTCGGAAGCCGCCCTGCGCCAAGCATGGCACGGTCCATCGATTCTGAAATCCGCGGGATTCGGATATGACGGCAAAGGCCAGTTCACCATTAGGAATGTGGATGAAATCGGCGATGCTTGGAAGCACATGCGACAGGAAGCGGTGCTCGAATCGATGGTGGACTTCGAGTGCGAATTTTCAGTGGTTGCGGCAAGAACTGAAGACGGGAATTTCATCCATTACGAGCCGAGCCGCAACAACCATGTGCGCGGAATACTAGACATCTGTTCTTCGCCCGCCGCTCTTCCACCAAATGTTGTTCGCGATGCCGTCGCGATGACCAGAAGCCTGCTCGAATCGCTCTGCGTTGTGGGAGTTTTGTGCGTGGAGTTTTTTTTGACGCGCACCGGCAAAATTCTCGTGAACGAGCTTGCTCCGCGGCCCCATAATTCCGGCCATCTCACAATCGATGCTTGCATCACTAGCCAGTTTGAACAGCAATTGCGCGCCGTTTGCGGTTTGCCTTTAGGGTCGCCCCGCATGTTTCGTCCGGCAGCGATGGCGAACTTGCTTGGGGACCTTTGGGATGGCGGCGAACCCGACTGGCGCGCGGCCTGTTCTTTGCCCGCGGCCAAACTTCATCTCTATGGCAAACTCGCTGCGCGGCCGGGCCGCAAAATGGGGCACCTAACTGCTACGGCCGATACACCCGGTGAGGCTGAGACACTGGTGCGCCGCGCGCGAGCCTCCTTACTTTAAGCTGCGAATCAAATCGAGCACGAACTGAGCGCAGTATTCGCCCGCGATTTCTTCGAACTTCGGGTGGGTCATTTCCGAATCCGAAATGATGCGGATGGCGAGGACTGGAATCTTCATCCCCTGCCCCACGCCGGCCGCGAACGCGCTTTCCATGTCTTCGGAATCGGTGCCGTAGGTTTTGTGCAACCACAAAATGTGGTCGATCTCTTTGTTGAACTCGTACGCCGACCCGATGTTGCCTTCCCGCAATGCGCCTCGCTCGTACTTAACCTTTTTCGCGGCAGCGAGCAAATTTGGATCGCCCTGGAAGTGTTCGAATCGCGTCAGGTGCGTGTTATCAAGGCGCATCAAGTGCGCCATCGGTTTCCAGCGCGAAGGGTCGGTTCCCGCTCCCGCGTCGCCGTGATCCGACTTGAACGCGCCATAATCGGTGGTCTGCGCCCCGATAACAATGTCCCAAATCAGGAAGTCTGGATTGTGCGCGCCCGCCGTGCCCTGATTGATAATTGACGCCGGATGAAACTGTTCGATGGCAAGCATGGTTGCCGCCGCCGCATTGATCGGCCCCATTTCCGTGCGCGATAGAACCACGGATTTCTTGCCGATGCGCCCCGTCCAAAAGGTCCACGCGCCGATGTCGATCTGCTTCTTGTCTTTGAGAGCTTTCAAAAGCGGCTGGATTTCGCTATCCACGGCGCCTTGCACCAGAAGGTCGAATTTCTTCGTCGCGGCACTCGCGGAAATTGTAATCAGCAGCAGTGCACAGAGAACACGCATCGTTAAGCTCCCTTTCCTAGGTAGAAAAATCTGATCAGGAATAGCGCGGTGAGCGCGTAGACCACCCAGTTCACTTCCCGGTATTGGCCGCGCAGTAATTTCAAGAGCGTGAATGCGGTGAAACCAAATGCGAGGCCGTTCGCAATGCTGAATGTGAGCGGAATCGTGAGCATCGTGAGGAATGCCGGAATGGCGATCTGCGGATCGGCCCACTCGATTTCCGTCACGGTCGTCATCATCATGCTGCCGACGATGATCAACGCCGGTGCCGTGGCGGCCGCGGGGATCACGCCGACCAGAGGCGCAATGAACAACGCCACCACGAATAATAAGCCGGTGACAATGGCCGTGACGCCCGATCGACCGCCGGCGGCGACTCCGGCGGAGCTTTCGATATAACTCACCACGGTAGATGTGCCGGCGAGCGACCCAACCACCGTCGCCGAAGCATCGGCGTAAAGAATGCGATTGACACGAGGAATCTCGTTGGCGCGATCGAACAGCTTCGCATTTTTGCCGACGGCGACGAGTGTACCGATGTTGTCGAATAAATCCACAAAGAGAAACACGAAAACGATTTCTAAAAATCCGACGCCGAGCGCGCCGCGAATATCGAGTTTGAAAGCGGTCGCGGAGATGTCACCCAAGCGATATGCTTGCGGCTGCCAGTGCACCACGCCTGCAACCATTCCGATGAGCGTCGTCGCCACGACGCCGATCAGGATGGCGGCCTGCAATCGCCAGGCTGAAAGCGCCGCCGTAAGCAACAGTCCAAAAACGGCCAGCAGCGTGGAAGGGTCGCGCAGATTTCCGAGTGCTACAGTTGTCGCGGCATTCGGAACGACAATGCCGGAATTACGAAATCCGATCAGCGCGATGAAGAGGCCCACGCCCGCCGCGACGGCCGCATAAAGTTGGTGGGGGATGGCCTTGACGATCAACTGACGCACGCCGATCGCGGTGAGTAGCAGGAATGTGATGCCGGACAGAAACACCGCGCCAAGCGCGACCTGCCAGGCGACGCCCATTCCTTTAACCACCGAATAAGTGAAGTACGCATTGAGGCCCATGCCCGGCGCTAGGGCAATGGGATACCGCGCGACGAATCCCATCATAAGACTGCCGAAGGCGGCCGATAGGCACGTGGCTGCGGTTACGGCGGCGAGCGGCATGCCAGCTTCATGAAGGATAGACGGATTCACGAAGACGATGTACGCCATCGTCATGAACGTAGTCAGGCCCGCAAGAATTTCGGTTCGCCAATTCGTCTGCAGAGATTCAAATTCAAAATAGCGCTCAGCGCGAGCGCGCAAATTGGGCATTGGGGTTTTGCAGAGGATAGCACGGACTTAATGGATGGCTTTGTAAATGGCCTCCGCCGTGGCCAGCAGGCTTGCATCGTCACCGGAAGCCGCGGTAAGTTGCAAGCCCAGCGGCGGCCCGGCGACGCGCATCGGGAGGGCGATAGCAGGACCACGCAGAGCCGTCCAAGGCGCGTTCAGTGCAGGGTCGCCGGTATTTGCAAAACCGATCGGCGCCGCGTCAGCCGCTGCTGGCGAAAGCAGTGCGGGGAATTCGCCGTAGACCGCTTCGATGATCTCGCGCATTTGCACCATGAGTGCGCGGGACTCCATATAGCGCCCGTCGTCGATGGACAGTCCGCGTTTGACCAGCTCGGTCAGTTTCGCGCCGATCGTTCCACCGAGTTTTTCGAAAAGGGATCGGTGCGTGCGCGCGCCTTCATAATCGTTAACGACTTTGACGGCTGCCCCAAGTGCGGCCCAGTCTTCGGGGAGTTCGATTTCCTCAACTTCAAAACCCTCGCCGTGAAGTTTCTCGATGGTCTCGGCCATCGCCGCGCACATTCCGTCTTTAACAACCGGGTTCCGCGGCAGCACGCCGAGTCGCTTCGCCGGAATCGCCGAAGCATCGAACAAACAAGCCCATAACGCGTTCATATCCGCGGGCGTTTCCGTGAAAAGACCCGCCGTATCCAGAGTCGGCGCAAATGCCATTGCGCCATTGAGGGGAAGCAGCCCGAACGTAGGCTTGAACCCGGTGACGCCGCAGTACGAAGCTGGCCGCAGTATCGATCCTTGAGTTTGCGTCCCGAGAGCGAACGGAACCATTCCGTCGGCCACCGCTGCGGCCGAACCGCTCGAACTGCCGCCTGGCGTGCGGCGCGGGTCGCGCGGATTTCGAGTCGGCGGAGCATCGAAATACGCGTAGGCCGCGGTATGGGTCTTACCCAGCAGCACCGCACCAAGTTTCCGAAACCGCGAAACTAGCGCCGCATCCAAGGAGCTGCGGCGTGGTGCTTCGGCGTTTGATCCGTAAGCCGTCGGCAGAGAAAATGTCTCGAAAATATCTTTGACGCCGAACGGGATTCCGGCTAGAGGGCCATCGCTCCAGGTGGCGTCTTCGTCGGTGCACACCCACGCTCGTACTTCGCCATCGCGCCACGCAATGCGCTCGCGACAGAGCGCAATAAGCTCCGCCGGAGTCTTCGAACCCGATTCTCGCCATTCCAGAAATTGCTTCAGCACACCGCTGACGTTAAGGATATGCTGATGGTCATGCGATGGTTATTGCCCCTCTTGGTAACCGCGATCCTCAACGCCCAGGTCACGATCGCCAAGATGGAGAATCGGATCTCCGTAGCGATTGATGGGAAGCCCTTCACCGAACTTTTTTACGGGCCAGATGTCACTAAGCCCTATTTGCATCCGCTCCGCGCAGCCTCTGGAACAATCGTCACCCGCGGATTTCCGATGGAGAAAATTCCGGGCGAAAGCACCGATCATCCGCATCACCGCGGCCTCTGGTTCGGCCATGGCGATGTGAACGGATTCGATTTCTGGGCCAACGAATCGTCATACAAGAAAGATAGGCTCGGCCGCATCGCCCTGAAGAGCGTCGACAAGATTGCGAACGGTAACGAATCCGGCTCCGTCGAAACCACGTTCGAATGGCTCGACGTTCCCGGTCACGCGATCCTGAACGAGAAACGCGTCATGACCTTCTACGGCGGCAAGAATCGCATGATCGATTTCGATATCACTCTTACCCCGATTGTGAAGGTCGTTTTCGGCGATACCAAAGAAGGCACGTTCGCGATGCGCTTGGCGGCAGGCTTGGAAACTAAGGAGAAGAATTCACGGCCCGATCCGCCCCGCACCGGCGTGATGGTCAACTCCGAAGGCAGGTCCGGCGAATCCGAGTGCTGGGGCAAGCGCGCCGATTGGATGGATTATCACGGCGAACTCGCCGGCGAAAGGGTCGGGATTGCCATCTTCGATCATCCCGATAATCCACGCCATCCCGCCTACTGGCACACGCGCGCCTACGGCCTGTTCGCCGCAAACATTTTCGGCTTGCACGATTTTCTGAACGATAAGAAGGCGGACGGCTCCATGGCCTTGGAGCCCGGACACCCGGTTCGCTTCCGTTTTCGCGTCGTCATCCATCCGGGCGACGAGAAGGATGCCCGCATCGCGGATCTCTACAAATCGTATTCGGAGCGCTGAATTCAACCCAGCCAGTGCGGGTTCTTAGCGGTCCCGTCGAATTGATTGGAAGTCTTAAACGCTTCAAGCTTTCCCGATAGCGCCGCATCTTTAGTACGCGCGAGCAAAGCGCTTAACTGTGATTCCGTAAGAGGCTTGAACGTGCGCGCGGCCTCGAACGCCTGATCGAGCATCTGCATGTTTTCGCAGCCGTTAATCACAACCGAAGTCGGCAGATTCAGCGCGTAATGGAGGCATTCGATTCCGGTGGCGACACCGCTCCTGGGAATGCTGCCGTCAGCCATCGGCTTCATGCCCAGGACACCGATTTGCTGTTCCACAAG
>JANYJA010000238.1 GCA_025358575.1 Terriglobia bacterium | reverse complement strand
ATTTAAGCCGTCGGAAAGGATCGTGCTCCCAGCTAACAAGACCAGCGCCGATATAGAGCTCCTGTTAGATGCCCCGATCGCTGAATCCGCCACGGCCAAAGTAAGCGTTCAAATTTTAGACGATTCGAAAGGTACGCCGCTCTCCCCGCAGCCAACCGTTACATCTTCTTCCTTGGGCGAAAAGCTTCAACTACGGATGTCGAACATCTTTTTCTGGGGCAAAGTAAAACTCATTGTCACTGTACCTTCCCATTCCGATTACACATACACGCTTCAACGCGGACCCTATCTCGCGTCAAGCGAGGTTCACGTTCAAAGAGGAACTCCCGCTGAACTTTGGCTCTATAACTTCGATAGTGAATCGCTCAAAGTAAGATGGCGCATTCTCTCTGGCAAGGAATCTATTTGCGGCGTCGAATCGGATGGGAACCCTCGTGTCTCTTGCGATTCTGCCGATCGCTGGGACGAAGTAACGCTCGGAGCGGTGCGCAGCGACCGCATTGTGTTCGCCGCGCCATACTCCTGGTTCAATCCCTGGAAGCCTTCCGAGAACATTCAACGCCAGGCCATTCTGGAGTTGCGTTTCGGTACCGATAATACTGCTCCCTTGCTTCGGCAGAACTTGGCATTTTTGCTCCAGGCAGCCAGATGGGATGCCGCCGCACACCTGATTCCATCCTGGCTCCCATCTGGCCTGTCCGCCTTGAGTCAGCTTCTTTGGGTCACCTTCTGGGTGACGTTCGGTGCAGTCCTTTTGATGCTGGCTCAGGTCATGATCCCCAACTTCCGCCAGTGTCTCCGCATGGAAACGCAAATCGAGAACCTGCAGGAATCCCTCCGGGCCATCAGCAGCCGCGTCGGCCCCCGGCTATATGCGCGCTGCCACCGCGAACTCGACAGCCTGCGCGTCGACCTTGCCATGAACCAGACCAACGCAAAGTCCCGATTTCTTTCGTGGGACAGCTTAGCGTTATCGGGGAACACCACTGAGGTAAACCGCCTCGCAAGCGTCCTGCCGAGAATTGAGTCGCGTATCCGCTTGACCGAGCGTCTCGACGAGAGCGAGTCCACGGCGCTCGAATCGGACTCCCTCGATCTCCCCCCTAGCTTGCGCTGGAATCGTGAAAAACAATTAAACGGTATACGCGGCGCGCTCTCTCGCCAGATCGTAACCGATGGGGATGAAAAGAGCGCTATCGACAGCCTTGATTTACTAGCTGATCCTGCAGCCTCCATAAAGGACTTAGCTACGGAGCTCGGCGCCCGAATCGTCGGCGTCCGGCGGCAGTTCGACACTGAGCCTTGGAAGACAAAGTCCGTGAATCTGATCAAAGACTTGACCGGATGTGCGGAACTTTTGACTGGACCTCCCAGGACCATGCCCGACGGAGGCTGGACAGATGGCGAATTATTTGTCCTGGACCTCGCCATAATTCGCTTGGATATTGTCTATCAGATGATCGCTCTCGAGGCGCTGCTTAACGACAACGCGGGAGTGCGGGACGGCGTTCTTAAAAAGTTGAAGTCCAGCGATCCCGCCCAACTCTCCGATGCCCGGGCCGACCTGCTGAAACTTTCACAAGGCATCGGCGAAGCCGATGTTACAGCCGCGCTCGAAACTCAGATGTGGGACACCTATTCCGAGCCAACAACTATCACCGATCAAGATTTGCTTCATGTATCGCTGGTTTTCCGCAACAAGAGTTTAAACTGCTGCGCGGCAAGAGACCGGTTTCAGTGTTTTTGGCATGTTGTGGGAAGTGCCGTCCCGGCCGGATCGGATCCCCTGGACTATTACGAGCAGGGCTGGGAAACAGCGCTGGTTCTGCCCCAGGGAGCCTTCAAGGTGAGCCCCGAGGTTTATGCCTTCGACGGCAAAAAATTAAATATACAATCCGCTACTGATACTAGTGGGCCTAAAGGGGTGGTCGCACTCGATGTCGTTTCGCCGCAATCTACCACTCTTACCTCTCGTTTATGGCGCGGACTTATAGACGCAATCATTACCGCCGTAGTCCCTGTCATCACCGTTGCGCTGACTCAATTTCAGACCCACACGAGCCTTGGAATAGGCAAGCTCATACTGTTAGGATTTACCTCGCAGGCCGTCCGAGCTGCCATCCTACCGGAGTCTATCTCGAACTCCCCAGATCCGCGGCCCGCCAAGGCAATCGCATCTGGGACGCGCTAATCTCGGCCACTCGCCAACCCACTAAACTTGGAAAAGCTTGGATAATCTCACTCACGTCCTTACCGGTGTCTTCCTCAGCCGAGCCGGCTTCAATCGCGTCACGCCCAAAGCCACGTTGCTTCTCATCCTCGCCGCCAATGCGCCCGACGTCGATATTGTCACCGCCCTCGGCGGATCGCTTAACTATCTCCATTGGCACCGCCACATCACTCACTCGCTCATCGCCGCGCCAGTGCTTGCGCTCATCGCCGTCGCCATCGTCCGCATCTTAGATAGGAGCGTCGCCAGAACCGGCCGCCTCAAGACGTGGCTCATCGCGTGGCTCGTCGCCATGGTCGGTGTCGCCTCGCATCTGCTGCTCGATCTGACTAACGTCTACGGAATCCGCCTGCTCCTTCCCTTCTCCGGAGAGTGGTTCCACCTCGATCTCACCGCCGTCGTCGATATCTGGATCTGGTCCTTCCTTCTGCTCTGTCTTGTCGCCCCTTGGCTGGGACGTCTGGTCAGCTCGGAAATCGGTGCCCGCTCCACGCAACCGCCGGGCCGCGGTTTTGCCATCGCCGCGCTGCTCTTCCTTACGCTCATCAACCTCGGCCACAAAGTGCTCCACGACCGCGCCACCGCCGTCCTCGATTCCCGCATCTATAACGGCGCATCGCCTACCCGCGTTGCCGCTTTCCCCGGGCCTTCGAATCCTCTGCACTGGCACGGCCTCGCCGAAACGCACGATTCTGTCTCGGTGTTCGACGTCGATCTCCTCGCGTCCTTCGATCCCGCTGCCGGCCGCATCTTCTACAAGCCGGAGGATCACCCCGCCCTGGCCCTCGCACGCCGCAGCGACACCTTTCAGGAGTTTCTGCGTTTCAGCCTCTACCCGTTCTGGCGGATTGTGCCTTCCAGCCAAGGCGAAGGATACTGGCGGGTCGATGTGATGGATCTCCGATTTGGCTCCCCGCCTGATCCCAGCTTCGTCGCCACCGCCATTGTCGACCCCCGGGGTCGCGTCGGCAACGAGGGCTTCACCTTCGGATCGGCACCCCCACGATGAATCCCAAAAGCGCTCTTGAATCTGCATTCCACCACTTCGGTTGCACCCGTTGGATCCGCCATCGCCACGCGCGCAGCCTCCGCATCCTCATGTACCACCGCTTCCACGGCGCGCTCGACAATTTCCGCGAGCAATGCGCCCACATCGCGCGCTGCTACGTGCCCGTTTCGTTGAATCAGGTCGCACGCGCTCGCGCGGAAGGGAGTCCTTTCCCCGCAAACGCCCTCGCCATCACCGTTGATGACGGATATTACGATTTCGCCCGTGTATTCCCCATCTTCCGCGAGTTCGGCCTGCCCGTCACGCTATTCGCCGTCACCGGGTTTCTCGACCGCGAGCTGTGGCTCTGGCCCGATGAAACCAACCTGCTCTTCGCCGAAACGCCTCTCAACTCGGTCGAAATCGCGGGCCATCTCTACAACCTGGCTACTCCCCATACCCGCATTCAGTCGCGCGATGAAGTCAACCAGCGCCTGATTGAAATGACCAATCGCGATCGCCTCCAGACCCTTCGCAATCTCCCTCGTTTGCTGCACGTCGTAATTCCCGACACGCCACCCGCCGATTCTCTGCCGGTCTCCTGGGACCAGCTCCGCGAACTCTCCGGCGACGGTCTCGATGTCGGTTCGCACACCCGCACTCACCCCATTCTGGCGCGCATGGATGCCTCCGAACTCGACTCGGAAATCGCCGCCTCCAAGCAGCGCCTCGAAGACGTGCTTGATCGGCCCGTCACGAATTTCTGCTATCCCAATGGCACAGCCGCGGATTTTTCCCCTGACGTCATCCAAGCCGTCCAGCGCGCTGGCTTCGAAACCGCCGTTTCAACCGAGCCCGGCCTGAACTCGGAACCAGCGGATCTCTTCTCCCTTCACCGCATTGGCGTTGAGCCCGAATTGCGTCTGACCGCCTTCGCCCGCCGCATAGCCGGTTTCCGCGCCAAGGTAACCTAAAGTATGGTTTGCACCCCGGCACCCCTTTCCGGCGTCGAATGCTTGTGAGAAGAAGAACTCTAGTGGGCGCGGGCGCCGGACTCGCGGGCCTCGGAGCTTTTGCCTGCCGCGCCGCCCCCACTTTTTGGCAGCAGATGTCTCGCGATCGGCGGCGCGACATCCTGCCCGCTCCCAAACATCCCGATCCTCGCAGGTGGCCCGACACCGGCTTGCATGCCGCTTGGCTCGGCCACAGCACGGTGCTCCTTAAAATCGACGGAACCACCATCCTCACCGACCCCATCTTTAGTGACCGCGCCGGCCTCAACGTCGGCCCGCTGACCCTGGGCGTCAAGCGCCTCATCGAACCCGCTCTGCGTATTCAGCAACTCCCGCGCCCCGATTTGATTCTGCTCTCCCACGCCCACATGGATCACTTCGATCTGCCCAGCCTGCGTGCACTTGAAAATCGGGGAACTTCCGTCGTCACCGCCGTCAGGACCAGCGACCTTCTCCGCGTGCCCCGCTACGCGGCCGTGCACGAACTGGCTTGGGGAGAAAGTGCGAGTGTCGGCCCGGTCGGCATCCGCGCTTTCGAAGTGAATCACTGGGGCGCGCGCATGCGCACTGACACCTACCGCGGCTACAACGGCTATATGATCGAATCCGGTCGCTACCGCGTATTATTCGCCGGCGACACCGCCGCCACCAGCGCGTTCCAAAGGCTGAAGTCTTCGCGCGCCATCGATCTCGCGTTGATGCCCATCGGCGCGTACGATCCCTGGATTCACTACCACTGCACCCCCGAGCAAGCCTGGAAGATGGGCAATGACGCTGGCGCCGAATTTTTCCTTCCCGTGCACCACCAGACTTTTCAGCTCAGCCGCGAGCCTTTCGGCGAACCGCTCGAGCGCTTCGTCCATGCCGCTGGCGCGCATCCCGACCGCGTCGTCCTTCACCAAATCGGCCAGGAGTTTCACTCTTCGTAAGGCGTCTCTGAAAGCTCCGACACTCTGGCGCGCAGCGTTTCCGTCAGCGCCCCCCGGTCCCGAATCGTCATCTGCGCGGTTTCAATTGGCTCTCCCACAAGCAGCCGCACCACGCCCGGCTGAAATCGAGAGGAATGCATCGGAAGCACGTCACGCGTCCCCACAATGCCCAGCGGCACAATCGGCACTCCCGCCTTAATCGCAATGTAGGCCGCGCCTTCCTTGAACACCCGAAGATTTTTCTCCGACCGTCCACCTTCGGGAAACAGCAGCACCGATACCTTCCGGTCGCGAATCAGCTTCGCCCCATCGCTCATCGTCTTCAGCGATGCCCGAGGATTTTCGCGCTCCACCGGCAAATGCCCCGCGCGCCTCAGATGCGTCCCCAAAAACGGAATTTTAAACAGCCCCAGCTTCGCTAAAAAACGAAATTGCAGCGGAATGCTCGCCAGAACCAGCGGCGTATCCATCAAGCTCGCGTGGTTCGACACCAGCACATAGCTGCGCGCTGGATTCAGCCGCTCCACGTTCACCACCTCCGCGCGCACGCCCCCCACGGTCAGCAGCATTCGCGACCATCCCCGCGCAATGCGATGCTGCGTGTTGCCCGTCTTATCCCATAGCGACGTGATCAACGACAGCGAGCCCATGAAGATCGTGGCGAACAAAATCGCCGGCGCCCGGTACACCAGCGTCAGGACATCGGCCCATTTCATTACAGGGGCTGGATTTCTTCGCGCACCGGGTCAAACTTAATTCGCCGTTTCTCCACGTACGAAATATTCCCCAAGTGCGACGCCTGCGCCGAACGGTGCCCAATCAGCACATCCGCATTCGGCAGCTTGCGCGACTTCACGCAGTCGATAAAATTGTTTACGTGCCAAGCCGTGTCCTCGCCCTCGAATTTGATAATCTCCGGCTGCGCGCCCTTGCCCGCTGGCAGGAACTCGATCCGGTCCGTTACACGAATCCTGCCTTCGGTGCCGCACATCTCCATCCCCGTTCCGGTCACGCTGGGCGCTAGCGTCGCATCGAAAGTCACGTTGAATTCGTCCGGATATTCCAGCAGCACGCTCACTGTATCGGGTGCCGTTCGTCCGTCTTTGTAGTGGTACACCCCGCCCGCCGCCACCGCCGACGTAGGCACTTGCTTATCCAAAAACATGTGCACCACATCCACCCAGTGCGTGAATAAGTCGGTAACCTGCCCTCCGCCAAAATCCAGATAAGCGCGGAAATTCCAGAACTGTTGCGGATCCCAATCGCGCCATTTCACCGGCCCTAAAAATTGCGCCCAGTCCAAATTCGATGGCTTTTGCGCCAGCGAGGGCGGCGCTTTTTGCAGGTGCGCTCCGTTGCCGTGCCACCAGGTGCGCGTCATCGTGACCTTGCCCAACCGCCCCGTTTGCACGAAGTCTCTTTTGGCCTGCAGATAAGCCGGACTCGAGCGCCGCTGCATGCCCACTTGGCAAATTCGATTGTTCACCCGCGCCGCTTTCACAATCGGCGGGCCTTCATCGATACGCAGTGTCAGCGGCTTTTCGACATATACATCCTTGCCCGCGTTCAGCGAATCGATCGCGCAGCCCGCGTGCCAGTGATCCGGCGTCGCGATATACACCGCGTCGATGCCGCGCATCTCCAGCAACTTTCGATGATCGTCGAAGCTCTTCGCCCCCGGGAATTTCTGAAGTGCTTCATCGATGCGCTGCGCATACACATCGCAAAGCGCCGCCACCTGTACCGCCGCGTTTTTTTGGAAGTATCCAGTGACATACTTCCCGCGACCCCCGCATCCGATGACTCCGAGCGCCACCCGATCGTTGGCCCCTTGTATGCGCGAATACGAAGCCGCGGTCAGAGCCATTGCCGCCCCGCCCGCCACGTTGCGAAAGACATCCCTGCGCGTTTCAGGAGTTTCAGAAGTCACTCACGAATTATATGTGATGCCCCGCGTTGCAGTCCCAAAAAAAAGGGCGGGAGGTCTCCCTCCCGCCCAATTCCATTCACCGGCCTGTTTAGTTCTTTGCCGTTTGATTCTCCACCCGCAAATTATTCACTACGGGCCCCAGCGATAATCCAGCGGATCCCGCCCGAATACCCGCGACGTTCTTCTCCATCGTGTTATTCACCACTCCTTCGAGCGACACATGCCCGTTGTCGACGATGATGTGAATCGGCGGCACTGCCTGCATGCTGTAACGCGACAAAACCGGATCCCGATAGATCGCCCGCGCCACTTGGGCCCGAATCTGATTGTCGAATGGCGATAACGGTAGCACCTTCAGTTCGTTCGTGATACTCGAAACGCCCGCTACGTGCTGAACAATCCGGCCCAGGTCGGCCTTCTTATACGGCTCGTTTACCTCGCCGACCAATTCCACGTTGCCGTTGTTCACTCGCAAGCTAATGTTGTCCCAAATGCTGTATCGCGAGTACATCCGGATTTCGTGTCCCGCTTTTGCCGCAATTTGAGCGTCGCTCACCGTGGCCGGAGCGTTAGCGATCGCCGACCCTGCCAGGGCCCCCAGCGCCAGCGCCGCACTTGTCAAAGACTTCCCGAATTTCATTTTAAACTCCTTATCTTCACTTATACTTACGTTTCCGGCCCAGGCCGCGTTTACAACGCTCTCGTAAATATCTTGTAAAAATGATCAAGATGAAAACTCCGGCGCCCGCCCGTTCGTTCCCGGCGAGGAACTCCGGGTTCTTGACAATTAAAATTCTTTGATGATAATATGCGAACAACATCGAAGGGAAGGTGGTCGCCGTGTCGCTCAGCCGATTTTTCCAATTCACCACAGGAATATCATTTTTTTTCCTGGCTTTAACTCTGAATGCCCAGGTAGATACAGGAACAATTCTGGGTAGTGTCAGAGACGCAACCGGCGCGGTCATTCCGGGCGCGCGAGTCACCATCCGCAGCGAAGGAACGGGCCTCGCCGGAAGCACCACCACATCGGATGGCGGAAGCTTCGTCTTCACTCCTCTCAAAATTGGCACCTACACCCTCGAAGTCGAAAAAGAAGGCTTCAAGCGCGCGCGCCGCGCCTCAATGGAGCTCAACATCCAGCAGCAGTTAGTCGCCGATATAACGCTCACGGTCGGTGAGGTGAGCAGCGAAGTGGAGGTCACGGCCGCGGCGCCTATACTGCAAACCGAAAGCGGTTCGGTCGGCCAGCTGGTCGGAGGCAAGACCATTAATGACCTGCCGCTGAACGGCCGCAACTACACCTTCTTAGCGCGTCTCGTGCCCGGAGCCACGGTGGGCCAGCCCGAGGGCCGCGGCCTCAATGCCAATGGGTGGTTCACCGCGAACGGCACCCGTCCCGCGCAAAATAATTACATGCTCGATGGAATCGACAACAACACCAACGATGTCGATTTTCTCAGTGGCGCGGCCTATGTAGTGAAGCCGCCAATCGATGCCATCGGCGAGTTTCGGCTGCAGACAAATTCTTTCAGCGCCGAGTTTGGTCGCGCTGGCGGTGCCGTCCTCAATGCAACGCTGAAATCGGGCACCAACGAGTGGCACGGCAGCATGTGGGAATTTCTGCGGAACGATAAGTTAGACGCCACCGATTATTTCCTCAACGCGAACGGCCAAAAGAAAGGCGCATTTAAACAGAATCAGTTTGGCCTCACGGTGGGCGGCCCCATCCGTAAAAACAAAACTTTCTTGTTTGCGGATTATGAAGGCACGCGCATCCGCCAGGCGGTTCCCGAAACCGGTTATACCGTTCCCACCGCTGCGGAGCGCGGCAGTGGTTACACCGATTTTTCCGACCTCATCTCTCTCCAGGGCGGCTCGAAAACCGATGCTCTCGGCCGGTCGTTTCCGCTCGGGACCATCTTCGACCCCGCCACGACCCGGCAGATCGCAGGCGGCAATTATGTGCGCGATCCCTTTCCGGGCAACATAATTCCCTCAAACCGGCTCGACCCCAACGCCGTCAAATTGCTGAACCTGTTCCCCTCGCCCACACAAGCGGGCCTCAACGGCAACTACAATGTGAACCGCGGCTCCACAACCGACGTGAACGCTTTCGACGTTCGCGGCGATCAATATTTCGGCACCAGCGACCAGTTGTTCGCGCGTTACAGTTGGTCCAAAAGCCCCAGCTTCCTGCCCGGTCCTTTCCCGGGATACGCTGACGGCGGCGGTTTTGGTCAAGGTGACCAAAACGTGGCCACCATGGGCGCAGCCGCAAGCTACACCCACACCTTCAACCCCACGCTGATCAATGAGGCGCGCATCGGTTTTAATCGCGAGCGCACCACGCGAAACCAGGCGTTCGGTCAGAATACAACCAACATTCCCGGCCAGTTCGGCATCCAAGGTGTTTTGCAGACCCCTGGCAATGGCGGCCTTCCTTATATCGGCATCGGCGGACTCAGCCAGCTCGGTTCGTCCGAATGGCTGGTCAGCGACCGCTTTAGCAACACCCTCCAGCTCACCGAGAATCTCACCAAGATCTATAAATCGCATACCTTCAAGGGCGGGTTTGAAGGTCAGGAAATCTATTTCCCTTGGATCGCCCCGCCTGATTCCCGCGGTGGCTTTCGCTTCAGCGGCCAATATACCTCGATCCCCAATAGCAACGACGGCAGCACTGGCCGTACCCAGTTCCTGCTTGCCCCCACGCCTTCCGGCCTTGCGGGTGGAGTCAATGGCGTCGGCGGCGCGGACTCGGTGGCCGCCTCTAACTTCGGCGGCGTGGCCGCTCAGCGCTCCTACCGGGGAGCGTACTTCCAGGACGATTGGAAAGTAACCACCAAACTAACGCTCAACGTGGGCGTCCGTTGGGATTGGTTCAGCCCCACCGGCGAGCGTTACGGAGCGCAGGCGAACTTCGTCCCCAATGCCCCCGGCGCGGCGCAATATATCATCCCGGCCAGCCGCAAAAATAACCCTGTTCTTTCCAGCAGCTTCGTGGATTTGCTTCAGAAGGATGGAATCCAGCTTGTCTATTCCAACCACGACGGTGGCTCGGGCCTCAGTATCGTCCAGAAGAATAACTTCGCGCCGCGGTTAGGGTTCGCTTATCAACTGAGTAACCGGTTAGTGATGCGTGGCGGGTACGGCGTGTATTACGGCGCTTTTGAAAACCGCGGCGGCTATCCCAGTTTGGGGTACAGTTACCCGTTTCAATTTTCATTTTCGTTCCCCACGGCAGACTCCGTTTCGCCCGTCACCTTCCCCAACGGAACCACGGCCACCATTGAGAATGGACTCTCGAGCATTCCCCTCAGTCCGGGTCTCGTAAATGGTTCCGGTCTCACGCTCCGCGGTATCAAGCTCCACTACCGGACGCCCTACGTTCAAAGTTACAACCTGAGCTTGCAGTACCGTCTCAGCACCAACGATTCCGTGGAAGTCGGTTATGTCGCGTCGCTAAGCCGCCATCTCGAAACCTTTATCGGAGCCAATCTGCAAAGCGTCCTGCTGCCCCCCGGCACCAACCCGCAGAATTATGTTCCCTTCAAAGACTTTTCCCGCGGTTCCCCATACGCCGACACCATCGGCACCGCCAACTACCACTCGCTCCAAACCAAGTACGAACGTCACTTTGGCAAAGGCCTGAACGCTCTGGTGTCCTACACCTTCGCCAAAGCCCGCACTGACGCGGGCGACCTTTTGAGCGGCGGCGGCGTCGGCGGGTTCCGCGCCCCTGGTATTGCCGGCTGGGGCATCCAGAAGGATATGGCTCTGGCCGGCTTCGATATTCGTCACGCTTTCACCGCCAGCGGCACCTACGATTTGCCGTTCGGTAAAGGACAACACTTTATGCCCGATGGCTCACGCTTTGCGCAGAGTGTTTTCGGCAACTGGAGCACGAATTTCATCCTGACTTTGGATACCGGGCAACCGCAAACCATCGGCTGCACCCAGACCACCGGTGCCGGCACCGGCTGTTTCGCCCTCTTTACAGGAGTGAATCCGTATAGCGGACCGCACAATGTGTCTCACTACTACAACGCGGATGCTTTCAAGAATCCGCCCGTCGTTACGCAGGTCGGCCAAAGCGATTTCTCTCCTCTCGGAGGCGCCAACACCCAGGTTTCCGGTCCGCCCATCCGTCGCCTCGACTTTTCGCTCTTCAAATCGTTCCCCGTCGGCGAGCATCGCCGGTTCGAATTCAGAGCCGAATCGTTCAACCTGACCAACACGCCATCTTTTGGCCAACCCGGCAGTTTGAACTTCGCCGACGCCAAGAGCTTCGGAAAGATTTATTCCACCCGCGATGCGCCCAATGACGCCCGCGAATTGCAGTTTGCGCTAAAGTTTTACTGGTAGCCCTCTGGCAAACTCGAGAGCGGCGCCGCCGAGCCGCTCTCCGCATTCATGCGATACGCCATCGCCGCCGCAGTTTTGTTTTTCCCGGCCCAAAGTTTTCAATCTTTCCACGCCCAGGGCGAACTCTACATCCAGCGGCACAATCTCAAAGCCGCCATTCCCTATTTAGAGAAGGCCCGGCGGATCGATCCCGATAATTACGACAATTCCTACGATCTGGCGCTGGCCTATTTGCAGACAGGAGCTGCCAGCAAGAGCCGCGAAGTAGTCGCCGGCTTACTCGCCCGGAATGATCGGGCCGAGTTGCACAACCTACTCGGAGACGTCGATGCCGCCGAAAATCGGATCGACGAAGCGGCCCGCCAGTATGAAACGGCCGCGCGCATGGATCCCTCCGAAAAGAATCTGTTCGACCTGGGCAGTTTTTTAATGTTGCATCGCGGTTTCGAACCGGCCCTGAAGGTTTTCGAATTCGCGGTCCAGCGCTATCCCAAATCGGCCCAGCTCCGCGTGGGCATGGGCATTGCTCAATATTCATCGGGCGAGTACGACGCCGCCGTCGAGTCTCTCTGCCACGCCGTCGATCTCGATCCGAAAGACATGCGCGCCCTCGACTTTTTGGGAAAAGTCTACGATGTCTCCCCGCGATTCGCCGATGAAGTCACCGCCCGCCTCGCTCGTTTCGCAAGCCTCTATCCCGGCGACGCCTCGGTAAACTATTACTACGCCCTCAGTCTGCGAAAGCGGGCGCTGTCGGGAGCGTCTGCAAGCACGGACGGAAAGGCGGAAGCGCTGCTTCATAAAGCCATTAAGCTAAATCCCAATCTCGCCGAAGCGCACCTCGAGTTAGGCCTGCTGTATGAGGATCGAATGCAAGACGCCAAGGCCATTAGTGAATATCGTGCCGCCACCAAGCTCCGTGCTAATCTCTCAAACGCGCACTATCGCCTCAGCCGCCTTTATCAACGAAATGGCCAGCCCGCGCTCGCGAAGAAGGAATTGCATGCGTTTGAAGCTCTGCAAGCCAAGACGCCATAATTCCCGGACTGAATTTTGAGGCGTCGCGACTTTCTTGGCACCGGAGCGGCCGGACTGCTGCTTTTCGGAAAACCCGCGTATTCCGAGCGCATCCAGCCACATTACCGTCAACCTCCGCCGTACCAGCCTTACGTCCCGTTGATGAGTCCGGGCAACGACGAATTTCCGGAAGAAGCAGCGGCCATGAAACTTAGGTCTGACCTTCAAGACTGGTGGGCCGCGCGGGGCGGGGAAGGCACCGCGCGGTTCTATGTGCTTCCCAATGGCGTGGTGCGCTTCGAGATCAAATCTCCCGCCTCCTACCGCACCGGCCTCGCGAAAGTGAAGTTCGAGGGCCAACGGATCGTCGGCATTGCCCCGCTGGAAGAGTACGCCGCCTCCTCCCCGAATCCGCTCTTCCGCGACGTCACCGGCGCGATATTTGAAGGCGTTTCTTCTTTCTCCGATCAGCTCGCCCGTGGCGTTCCCTATTGGGTTGCGCGTCTCGACCCAGCCACCGGAATCGACGTCTTCGGCAGCAACGGCATCGCCGTCGGAGATCTCGACAACGATGGCATGGACGAGATTTACGTCTGCCAGCCCGGGGGCCTCCCCAACCGGCTCTTCAAGAACGTCTCTGGGCGCTTCATCGATATCAGCGCTAAGGCCGGGGTCGATCTGCTCGACAATACCTCGTGTGCGCTGTTCCTCGATCTCCGTAATATCGGGCATCAGGATCTCGTCGTTCTCCGAGCCAGCGGCCCCGTCCTCTTTCTCAACAACGGCGACGGCACCTTCCGGCTTCGCGAAGACGCCTTTCGTTTCGGAACTCTTCCGCAAGGCGGCTTCACCGGCATGGCCGCTGCGGACTACGACCGCGACGGCAAGCTCGATTTATATCTCTGCTGCTATCTCTTCTTCCAAACCGAAGCCCAGTATCGCTATCCGTCTCCCTATCACGACGCGCGCAATGGCCCCCCGAACTTCCTCTTCCGCAACCGCCTCGACGCCGAAGGCAACGGCACCCTCGATGACGTCACCGCCGAAGCTGGAATGAATCAAAACAACGACCGGTTCAGCTTCGCTCCGGCATGGTGCGATTACGATGGCGACGGCTGGCCGGACCTCTACGTAGCCAACGATTTCGGCCGCAAGAATCTTTATAAAAATACTCGCGGCCATTTCCGCGATATCGCCGCCCAAGCCGGCGTCGAAGATCTAGGCCCAGGCATGAGCGCGGCCTGGTTCGATTACGATGGCGACGGCCGCCCCGACCTCTACGTCGCCAACATGTGGAGTGATTCCGGCCAGCGCGTGTCTCGTTCTCCCGCCTTCGCGCCCGCCAAAGGTCCCAGGATGGCCGAGGCCTATCGCCGCCACACCAAGGGCAATTCCCTCTACCGGAATCTCGGCAACGGAACTTTCGCCGATAAGAGCGCCGAAGAAGGCATCGAGTTCGGTCGCTGGGCTTGGTCCGCCGATGCGCACGATTTCGACTGCGACGGCACCCCCGAAATCTTCGTCACCTGCGGCATGATGACCAACAGCGACGGCCCCGACGCCGGCATTGACATGATGAGCTTCTTCTGGCGCCAGGTAGTCGCCAAGTCACCTACGGAGGCAAAGCCGGCCGCTGCCTACGAAGCCGGATGGAACGCCTTGAACCAGTTCATCCGCCAAGGCAATAGCTGGAACGGCCACGAACCCAATGTATTCTTTGTGCGCCGCAATGGCCGTTATCGCGACTACTCCGGCGTCAGCGGCCTCGACCTCGCCGAAGATGGCCGCGCCTTCGCCGTCACCGATCTCACCGGCGATGGCACGCTCGATCTCATCGTCAAGAACCGCCTCGGCCCCCAAGTCCGCGTCTTCGCCAATCAATGCGCCGCTAACCGCAAACGCGTCGTCTTCCGTCTGCGCGGAGTGCAATCCAATCGCGACGCCATCGGTGCCCGTGTCGAAGTTAACGGCCAAGCCAAATGGATCTCCGCCGGCTCCGGATACCTCTCCCAACACACCAAGAAGCTCCACTTCGGTCTCGGCATCGCGCCATCCATAACCTCCGCCCGCATCACTTGGCCATCCGGAACCGAACAGAATCTCGGCCCGCTCGAACCCGGCTTTCAATACGATGTCAACGAGGGCAGCACCGAACTCCGTCGAACCCCCCTGAAGCCAGCCTTCGCCTTCCCCGAAAAGATCCCCGCCATCATCGCGGGTAACGCCCCGCGCCTTCACGACACCTGGTTCGTCGAGCCCATCCCGTTGCCCGATCGTCGCCCCGGTCCCGGCCTCGTAACCATCACGTCCAGCGATCCCCCCGAGACCCTTGCCGCCTACTCGTTATTCCGCCGATATCTTTTCGAATTTCGGACCGATCTCGAAGTCCCTCTCTTTCTCCTCGTCGACGAGAATGACCGCGCCCGAAAGGTCTACGCGAGCCCGCCCACCGAAAAAGAAGTTCGCGCCGACATGGTTTCCCCCGCGCGCCCATTGCCGTTTCCCGGCCGCTTCCTTCTCGAACCCAATCGCGATTTCTTCAAAATCGGCGCCGCCCTTCTATGGTCCGGCTATCCCGAGCAGGCGCTTCCGTATCTGCAACTGGTGACCGAGCGCTCTCCCAAAAATGTCCGGCCCATGGTCCTCGTCGCGCAAATCCATCTGGAAGCCAAGCGCACCGTCGAAGCCCGCATCGTTCTTCAGCAAGCCCTCGCCGCTGATCCGGGCAGCGCCGAAGCATGGAATGAATTAGGCGGCGTCGAATCTGCCGAGGGCAATTCCAAAGCCGCCATTGCCGCATACCGCAAAGCCCTCGCCATCAAGCCCGACCTCCCCTACGCGCTAATGAATGCGGCTCAAGCCTACTCGCAATCGGGCGACGCAGCCAGCGCCGAAAAGCTCTACCGTCATCTGCTCGCCCTCGACCCCCGCGCAGCCGATGCCAGCAACGCCCTCGGCCTCTTACTCGCCCAACAGAATCGCCCCGATGAAGCCAGGAAAGCCTTTGAGCGTGCCATCGAAATTCGCCCAGACTTCGGCGGCGCCATCAACAATCTAGGCGTGTTCTACGGCACCCGTCACGATCTCCCCAACGCCCTCGCCGCCTTTCAGTATGGCCTGCGCGTCGCCCCTGAAGAAGACGCCCTCTACCTCAACCTCGCCCGCACCTACCTAGCTCTCAACGACCGCGAGAAAGCCCGCCAGATTCTCGAACAATGGGTCGAGAAAAGACCTTCCAATCCCGACGCCCGGAAAGCCCTAAACGCTTTGGAGGCAAGATGAATTTACCGCTGACATCGCCTGCGCTCGTACTCCTAGCAGTGCTGTCGAACGTTGCGATCGCCAAAGCCCAGTCGATCCCCATATCGGGTGATGCCGTCCCCGGGTTCGAAACGCTGGATCAATCGGCCGTCTCTTTCATGCAGCAGTATGGAATTCCTGGAATGACGCTCGCGATAACCAAGTCTGGGCGCCTTATCTTTGCCAGAGGCTACGGGTTCGCCGATGTCGACACGCGTACAGCCGTAGCCCCTGACTCTCTATTCCGCCTTGCAAGCGTTTCCAAACCCTTAACCGCCACGGCCATTGACAAATTGGTTGAACGGGGCAAGCTGGCGTATAGCACGAAAGCTTTTGACATCTTGAGTGCCATACAGCCTTTGCCAGGCAATCAACAAGATCCTCGAGTCAATCAGATCACCATCCAGCAGTTGGCAACGCATCAATCCGGTTGGGCTGACAGTATCGGCGGGAACCGCTACGGCGATATCGCCTTCGCCGCTAACGCTCTAGGGTTGCCACTTCCGGGAACATTCGAAGGGCTCATCCGGTACGAGCTTGGCCGGCCATTGGATTACGATCCAGGCACCCAGAGCCTGTATTGCAACTTCTGCTACGGCATTCTGGCCGATGTGGTGCAGACGGCGTCCGCTACCGACTACGAATCCTTCGTGCGATCTGAAATCCTGAACCCCATCGGTCTCACCCGAACCAGAATTGGTCGGCACATCAAAGAAGAGAAATTTCCTGGAGAGGTCACGTACTACGTTGATCCGTCAACTCCCTTCTACCCTCCGGTGTATGTCGGCCTTCCCGCGCTGGTTCCTTTGCAGTATGGAGGATTTCCACTCGACTGGGGCACTGGCTCGGCTGCCGGAGGTTGGATAAGCAACACGATTGAGCTGCTGCGATTGGTCGCCTCCGTCACGCTTGCGCGCAATCCCGCCATGTTCAAAGTGCCGCCGCGAACCGGTTTCGCATTTAGCGGGTTGCCGATCGGTAGAGGGTGGATTTGGGAACACGATGGAAGCATCCCGGGAACCGCCACTAGTCTTAAGATCGACGACGACCTTGCCTGGTGCATATTAACGAACACCAGCATTAACGGAGGCGCATTCATAAGCGACTTGAACAAAGCCGTGACCACTTTTGTTACAAGCGTCTCTTCTTGGCCTGCTGACGACAAATTTTCACAATGGCTTCCGAGCCTCTTCCCCGTTCCCAGCGTCGCGGCCGTCGTTAACGCTGCAAGCTTCTTGCCCGGACCTCTCGCACCCGGAGAACTATTCTCTATCGCGTCATCAAATCCAGCACTCAATGCATCTGTCGCGTCGCTCCCGTTCGCAGACTCCTTCGGCAATGTCTCAATAACAATCGGCGGCTTAAACGCGAAGATTTTGTACGTGGACCCAAACCAAATCAACGCGCAGGTTCCGTATGAAGTACCATCCGGAACTCAGCCTCTTGTCCTTACCGTCGGCGGCGCTTCCAGCACTTCGGTCAATGTCACCATAACTCCAACCGCAACCGGACTTTTTCTCGAGACCGGTGGCCATGCCGTTGCCCAGAATCGGGACTTCAGCCTCAACACCAGCGCCAACCCAGTCAAATCTGGAGGGGCATTGATTGCGTACTTCACCGGTGGCGGAGCACTCGACAACCCCGTGGCTACCGGAGCGCCCGCCGCTTCTTCACCGCTCTCGCGTGTCACGTCCACAGTGACAGCCACCATCGGCGGCTTACCTGCGACCGTATTGTTCGCGGGAATGACACCTTTCTTCGCGGGCCTCGGCCAAGCCAACGTCATCGTTCCGGCCGTCCCCGCGGTAGGTGATTACCCTCTCATTCTCAGCATTGGAAACGTTCAATCGAACGCCGGGATGGTGTCGGTAGACCCTTAATACAGGGCGGCACCTCACCGCAAGTAAAACAAACTCAACCGCGGCACCCCCGCCCGTTCCAGCAGTCCCCGCTCCAGATATTGCCGCTCCAGCATCGCCAGCTGCTCCGCCGTCATCTTGCCCCGATACGGTCGCAGTTGCGCATCCAAATCCCGCCGAATCCCCAGCGCCTCTTCCTCCGACTGCCGTGCCGCCGCCACCCCAATCAGCCGCTGCTCCAGCACCGTCAAATTCTGTTCCAGCGCCTCCAAATCCGGATGCGTCTCGCCCGCCAGCCGCTCCAACGCCGCCGCCGTCTCCGCAAATTCCACCGCACCTGACTCCCGAAGCCGCCGCGCATTCTCCAGCAGGAACGACCGCACGCTCTCCTCGGGAAACGGTGCCGGCCCCGCCCCGCGCCGCTCGCGCGCTTCCGGCGTTCTCTGCGCTTCGGTCATCACCGCCTGCGAACAAAACGCCAGCGAGTTAACCAGTTGCGTCTTATGCTTCCGCCCGCGCCACTTCTCAAAGGCAATATCGATGCCACGCAGTGCTGCCTCCAGCGGCACTCCAGAATTTTTCCAGCTCTCAATCAGCGCCCAATCGAGAGGCGATAGCAGAAACAGCCCCGTTGCCCGCGCCTTCTGAAAATGCTCCTCAATCTCCGTAAAGTAATTAAAATAGTTCGCGAAGCCGCGCTCTTCAGCGTCGTTCACGAATACGATCCCAAATCATCTGCAAGCCTTCCAGCGTCAAATGCTCGTCAATATGCTTGAGATACCGCGACTGGCTCGCGATCAGCGACGCATGTCCGCCCGTCGCAATCGCCTTCGTCTCCGGCCCCATCTCCTGAATCAGCCTCTCCAAAATCAGATCGATCGCGCCCAGCGCCCCATAAAAAAGCCCCGACTGCATGCTCGCCACCGTATTCGTCCCGATCACATTCGTCGGTGCCTGAAAGTCCACCAGCGGCAGCCGTGCTGTGCGACTAAATAGCGCCTCGGTAGAAATTCCAATGCCCGCCGAAATCACTCCGCCCAGATATTCCGCCTTCGCTGAAATCGCGTCGAACGTAATCGCCGTCCCCAAATCCACCACCACGCACGGCCCCCCATATTTCCGGAACGCCGCCACTCCGTTCACCAGCCGGTCCGCGCCCACCTCTTGCGGATTGTCATAGCGAATCGTCAGCCCCGTGTCCGTCGTCGGCGTCACGAACATGGCCTCGGTGTGGAAGTATCGCTGCGCCATCTCCGCCAGCGACGAATTCAGCGGCGGCACCACGCTCGCAATAATAATTCCGTGAATCTGCTTGATGTCCAGGCCCGCCAAGCTGAACAAATTCCGCAGCAAAATGCCCCACTCGTCCGAAGTCTGCTCGCGCACCGTCCTCAGCCGACGGTGGTCGATCAGCTTGCCTTCGCTGAACACCCCCACCGTGACATTCGTGTTCCCCGCATCCAGCGCCAACAGCATATTAGAGAGGCCGAACCCCGCCCGCCAGAATCAGTTCCGTCGCCCCGTCGGCCTTGCGAACGCGCAGAAATCCCGCCGCATCCACTCCTTCAGTCACGCCCTCAATCGTCCGCTCGCCCATATCCACGCGCACCCTCTTTCCCGCCGCGTAGCTCGACGCATTCGAAAACGCGCGCACAATCGCCGCCGCGCCGCCCGTCACCAGCATGTTTGCGAAACTGTCCACCGAATCCAATAGACAGGTTAATAGATTGTCGATGTCCCAGGTGCGCCCAGTTTCAATCCGCAACGAAGTCGCGACATTCGCAATCTCCAATGGAAAGCTCGCGTGATTCACGTTAACGCCGATGCCGCACACCGCCGCCTCGCCCGTAAGTTGCACCAGAATCCCCGCCAGCTTGCGCTCCCCAGCCATCACGTCGTTCGGCCACCGCAGATCGCACCGTAGGTCCGCCACTCGCGCAATCGCCTCTGCCGTCGCTAACCCAAGCGCCAGCGTCAAACACGGAAGCGTCGCCGCCGGAAGCCCCAGGCGCAGCACAATCGAAACGTATAGCCCCGTCCCCGGTTCCGAATGCCACGCGTGTCCATGGCGTCCCACGCCTGCGATCTGCTCATCCGCGACCACCGCCGTCCCCGACGCGCACCCCGCATCCGCCAGCGCCGCCGCCTCCGTCATGGTCGATGCCACTCGCTCGAATCGGACAATCTTCCGCGCCGCTTTCAATCCAGTTCCAAACGAAAGCTGATGTCCGTCGCGCGCGCCGAGTGCGTAATCGCCCCAGCCGACACAAAGTCCGCGCCCGTTTCCGCGTACGCCCGCACCGTCCCCAGCGTCACCCCGCCCGAAATCTCAATCGACGCCCGCCCTCCGACGACGCGTACCCATTCCGCCGCTTCCTCTGGACTCAAGTTGTCGATTAGCAGTCGCGTCGCGCCATTCTCCAGCGCCTCCGCCAGTTCCTTGCGCGTGCGAACCTCAATCTCGACCGGAACCCCAGCGCCGCTCGCATTCTCCAGCGCCTGCCGAACTCCACCCGCCGCCGCAATATGATTGTTCTTAATCAGCACCGCGTCAAACAATCCCATCCGGTGATTGGTCACGCCGCCCGCCGCCGCCGCCGATTTCTCCAGCCTCCGCAGCCCCGGCGTGGTCTTGCGTGTATCCAGCACACGGCAGTTCGTCCCCGCAACGCGCTCGGCGAACTTGCGTGCCAGCGTCGCCACTCCGCTCAATCGCTGCAAAAAATTTAGCGCCACCCGCTCGCATTCCAGCAATATGCGCGCCCGTCCGAAAACGCGCGCAAGGGTCTCGCCGTCCTCCGCCGTTTCGCCGTCCCTCTTCAGCACTTCAAGCGAAGCCACGCCGCCGCGCATCTTATAAATCAGCGGCAGCAGTTCCATCCCCGCAATCACCTGAGCTTCCCGCGCCAGAAAAACGCCCCTCGCATTTTGGTCCTCTGGAACGCACAGCCGCGATGTAATGTCGCCCGCGCCGATGTCCTCCTCCAGCGCGCGCCGCACCACTTCCACAACTTCAGGATGCATTCTGGTTCAGAGCCGCCCGCACCTTCTCAATCTGCGTTTCGTACTCTGTCACCTTCTGCCGGATGCTCGTGACCACCTTCTCCGGCGCCCGGCTTACAAAGGCCTCATCGGAAAGCTGGCGATACGAGTTCGCAATCACCTTCTCCAGTTGATCGCGCTCCTTCTCCAACCGCCCCCGCTGCGCGTCGGCCTGCGCCGCTGGAAGATGGAGCACTAAATCAAACTCTGGTGTTGATCGCATTGCCCCCGCATTCGCTGGTGCCGCTTCTCCTCCCCATTCCAGCTTCACGTTCGCCAGCTTCTGCACCGCTAGTGAATGCACCAACGCAGTCTGCTGCGCATCACCTCGTGAATAAATCGTTCCAGCTAATGAAAGTTTCGGGTCCACCTTCATCTCCGCCCGCAAATTTCGCGCCACGCCGATGATCGATTGCAGCGTCTCCATCTCGTGCTCCGCCGCCAAATGCGTATTCGCCGCGTTGTACCGCGGATACGCCGCCAGCGCAATTGACACCGGCCGCCCCGCCGATTTCTCGCCCAACCGCTGCCACAACTCCTCCGTCAGAAAGGGCATCGCCGGGTGCAGCAATCTCAGCATCGCTTCAAACGCCGCCAGAATATTACGCCAGTCCGAATTCAGCCCCGAGTTCTCCCGAAACCGCAGCTTCTTCAGTTCGATATACCAATCGCAGAAATCGTCCCAAACGAAATGCCACAGCGTTTGCGCAACTTCGTGATACCGGTGCTGCGCGATCGCGCGGTTTACCTGTTCCGCGCAACTGTTCAGCCGGCTGAAGATCCAAAGATCTTCCAGTGCCACTTCCATGGTGTCGGGCTCCGCGTCCGGCACGAACGCCTCGGGGTGTTCCGGAGTCCAGGGCTCCACGCCGCTCCGCTCCATATTCATGAACAAAAACCGCGCCGCATTCCAAATCTTGTTGGCAAACGCGCGCGAGCTTTCCATCCGCTCTTGCGTGAACACGATATCGGTTCCCGGAGCCGCCGCCGTCAACAGCGCCATCCGCACCGCATCCGTCCCATACTGTTCCGTCACCACCAGCGGATCAATCGTATTCCCGCGTGTCTTCGACATCTTCTGCTTGTCCGCATCCCGCACCAGCCCGTGGATGTAGACCTGCTTGAACGGCACCTCGCCCATAAACTCGATGCCCAGCATGATCATGCGCGCCACCCAGAAGAACAGGATGTCGAACCCCGTGATCAGCAGTGTCGTCGGATAAAACGTCTTCAGGTCTTCCGTCTGGTCCGGCCACCCCAGCGTCGAAAATGGCCACAGTCCGGAGCTGAACCAAGTATCCAATACATCCGTCTCCTGCCGAAGTTCCGATCCGCCGCACTTCGTACAGGTCTTCGGCTCTTCGCGCGCCACAATGATTTCGTTGCAACCGCCGCAGTACCACGCCGGAATCCGGTGTCCCCACCACAACTGCCGCGACACGCACCAGTCCCGAATGTTGTACATCCACTCGTTGTAGGTCTTGATCCAGTTCTCTGGAACAATCTCGATGGCCCCGCTCTCCACGGCGTGAATCGCCTTCTCCGCTAGCGGTTTCGTCTTCACAAACCACTGTGTCGATACCAGCGGTTCCACCACCGTCTTGCATCGGTCGCATCGCCCCAGATTCAGCGTGTAATCTTCCACGCGTTCCAGGACACCGGCCTTTTCGAGATCCTCCACCACGCGTTTCCGCGCTGCAAACCGGTCGAGTCCTGCATAATCGCCGGCTTCCGCCGTCATCGTTCCGGTCTCGTCGATCACCCGAATGCTCTTCAAGCCATGCCGCTTGCCGCACTCGAAGTCATTCAGATCGTGCGCCGGCGTCACCTTCACCGCGCCCGTCCCAAACTCCGGGTCCGCCAGATCGTCCAGAATAATCGGAATCTCGCGCCCCGTGAGCGGCAACCGCACGCTCCGTTCGTGCAGATCCTTGTAGCGCTCGTCCTTGGCGTTGATCGCCACTGCTGTATCGCCCAGCATCGTCTCCGGACGCGTGGTCGCCACCACCAGAACGCGGTCGCTCCCCGCCACCGGGTAACGCAAATGCCAAAGATGGCCCGGCACTTCCTTGTGCGCCACTTCGAGATCGGACAGCGCCGTGCGGCATCCCGGGCACCAATTCACCATGTACTCGCCCCGGTAAATCAGCCCCTTCTCATAAAGACCGACGAATACCTCGCGCACCGCTCGCGAGAGCCCCGGGTCCAGCGTGAACCGCTCGCGGCTCCAGTCGCAGCTTGTGCCCAGCCGGATCATCTGCCGCTTAATCGTGTCGCCCGATTCGGCCTTCCACTCCCAGACCTTCGCTTCAAAAGCCTCGCGCCCAAGCGTCCGCCGATCAATCCCCTCCGCCGCCAGCTTCCGCTCCACCACCATCTGTGTCGCGATGCCCGCATGGTCCATGCCGGGAAGCCATAGCGTATTTTCACCGAGCATCCGATGCCAGCGCACCGTCACGTCGATTTCCGTATGTTCCAGCATGTGGCCCATGTGCAGCGACCCAGTCACATTCGGCGGCGGAATCACCAGCGAGAATATCCCCGCGCCGCCGCTGCGAGCGGTCGCGTGGAACACGCCGGTATCAATCCACCACTGTGCCCAGTGCGGCTCAAACCGCTGCGGCTCATACACTTTCTCTAATTGCATCAGGGCTTTCAATATAACATTCGGGGCAAAATGACCCCTATAAACGAAAAAAGCGGAAGCCGCCGAAGCGCCTTCCGCTGAAAAAACTAACAGGAGAAAAACTGGTGGAGACCGCTCTAGCGAGTCTTGCGGAAGCGCGAAATCGCGATTCCTACTACGCCAGCGCCGATCATGAGCATCGTGCCCGGTTCTGGTGCTGAGGTGATATCCGAATTTACGCTGTCGAGGAAAGTCCCGTAACCGTCGGAGATCCCGGCATCGCCAAATTCAATCCGCGTGGTCGTTCCACTCGCGGTAAAGAAGACGTTGGGGTTGCTCCAGGAAGTGTTAAATGCCCCAACGCCATTCTGCGTACCATCAAAGAGCACGGAAAGCGCCCCGGGCGCACCCACCAGAACCTGCATGTGGTTCTCGGTTCCATCTTCGTTTATCGAAGCGCCGCCCGAAGCTTGGCAATTCGCCGGAGTTGGCGTACCGACGCAGTTGGAATACTGTGGCCGCGCCGAAAATGCAAACGTCAGAAAATATTGCTGTCCTGGGCTCGTAGCCAAATCTTGGTAAATGAAAGTGCTGCCGATTCCATCCAATTCCACTAAGTTGCTGCCCGTGTTCGCGCTCCCAGCCACGCCAGCTTGAATCTCGATCCCGGTTGCGTTAGCGGCAGAGCGAGTAATATCAATCGTCCATCCCACCAGCGACGGAAGAGTTGTGTATCCGGCTGGCGGCACCACATCGGATTCAAAACTGCCATTTGTGACGATTCCCGCCTGCGCACTCTGCAGTCCGAGAGCCCCGAGTAAAATGAGTATTAAGTTGATCTGGCCGATTCTCATGGGTCTTCCTTTATGTAGTTAAAAATACCAAAATCTAAAATGGAATGCGAACTTTCGTACAACTCTTACACTGTATCCTATGACTAGGGATTTTCCAACACAATTTTTTGTTTTAATTCAAATCCCTGTTTTGCAGCTCTTTCCCGCCCGCGAAACCAGAATGGCTAGCGCTCCCGCCCCGATCATGAACACCGTCCCCGGCTCCGGTGCCGACACGATATCTGCATTTACCCCGTCCAAAAAAGAGCCATACCCGTCGGAAGTTCCCGCATCGCCGAATTCCACCCGGGTTGTCGTATTCGTCGCGGTAAAGTTCACAGTGTTAACAATCCAGGAGGCATTAAACAGGCCGATCCCGCTGGCGCTGCCGTCATAGACAACCGCCAGAGACCCAGGCACCCCCGCCAAAACTCGAAGATGATTTTCCGTGCCGTCTTCCGTGATTGACTGCCCCCCAGAAGGCTGGCAATTTGCCGGCTGCGGTGTTCCCACGCAATTCGAATACTGTGGACGCGGTGAAAACGCCCAAGTCAGGAAATATTGCTGCCCCGGAGTTGTCGTGAGGTCCTGGTAAATGAAACTGCTGCCCGTGCTGTCCAATTCAACAAACTGAGATCCGGAAAAAGCCGTGCCCGCCACTCCGTTCTGTAGTTCCGTCGACGTCACCCCCGGGGCGGACAGTACTGTATCTACCGTCCATCCTGTCAGTGACGGAAAAAGCTGCCAGCCTGTGCCGTTGGTGATGGTGTCGCTCTCAAAACTGCCGTTTGTAACAATTCCTGCCTGGATTGGGTTCCCGCCAACTGCGGCCAAAATGAATAGCGCGATGCAAAAAAGGTGAAAGAAGCCGGTCTTCATGCTTTGGACCTCAAACTTAGAATGTGTGAAAATAATGACACTTCTTTAGTTTTAGCAATACATTTTGTGGTTGCCAATACAACTCGCCCATATCGTGTGGGAGTAGTACCAGGACCGCTCGATGACCCTCTAGAACCGAGGAGGTAACATAACTCTTTGGAGAACCGCGAAATTGCCCGCATTCTGTCCGAAACTGCGGATCTAATGGAGATTGGCGGCGATGACAGCTTCCGTATCCGCAGCTACCGCAACGGTGCCACCGCCATCGAAGGGCATGCCGAGCCTGTTTCCGCGATTCTAGCCGACCCGGCCCGCAAAATTACCGACATCCCCGGCATCGGTAAAGGCCTCGCCTTCGTTATCCAGGAAATCGAGACCCGCGGCTCCAATGAGCGCCGCGATACCCTCCTCCAGAAATACCCTCCCGCCGCCCTCGATTTCCTGAAAATTCAAGGCCTCGGCCCCCGCAACATCGCCCTCCTCTTCGAACACTTCCAGGTCGCCAGCCTGGATCACCTCGAGCAGCTCTGCCGCGACGGGAAAGTGCGTGAGCTTCCCCGCATGGGCGAAAAACTAGAAGCGAAAATCCTCCGGTCCATCGCCCAATTGCGCCTCCGCACCGGACGGTTCCTTCTAAGCTTCGGCCACCAAACCGCCTATGAATTGAGTGATTTCCTCGGTGCAATCGACGGCGTTGAAAATGTCAGCGCCGCCGGAAGCCTCCGCCGTGGCCGCGAAACGATCGGCGATCTTGACCTTCTGGTGACCGGAACCGGGGCCGCCAACGCTCTTGACCGATTCGCCGCACACCCCCGTGTCCATGAAATTCTCGGCCGCGGAGCCAACAAGACCAGCGTGAAGTACGGCCTCGATGGCCTTCAAGTCGACGTCCGCGCACTCCCTCGCCAAAGCTTTGGTGCCGCCATGCAGTACTTCACCGGCAGCAAGGATCACAACGTCGCCATCCGCATGCGAGCCATCAAAATGGGTCTCAAACTCAGTGAATATGGCCTGTTCCGCGCCGATGACGAATCCCGCGTCGCCGGAGAAACCGAAGAAGAGATCTACCAAGCCCTGGGCCTCCAGTGGATTCCGCCCGAAATGCGCGAGAACCTCGGCGAAATCGAGCTCGCCGCCGAGAGCACCCTTCCGTCTTTAATCCAGCTTTCCGATCTGCGCGGCGACCTCCACATGCACACCACCGAGACCGATGGACGCGCCACGCTTGAAGAAATGGCCGACGCCTGCCGGGTAGCCGGCTACCAGTACATCGCCGTCACCGACCATTCCAAAGCGCTCTCCATGGCCAACGGTCTGGACGAAGCCCGGGTCGTCGCCTTCGCCCGCCGCGTCCGCAAGCTGAATGAAGACGGCAATCTCGGTCTCCGCCTCTTCTCCGGCCTCGAATGCGACATCTTGAAAGATGGAACTCTCGACATCGCCCCCGACGCTCTGGCCGAACTCGATGTCGTCATCGGGAGCGTGCACAGCCACATGAACCTCGAATCGACCGAAATGACCGACCGGCTCCTGCGCGCCCTCGAATCCCCGCGGTTGACCATCCTTGGACACCCCACCGGCCGCTTGCTGCTCAATCGCGAGGCCTACGCCTATGACTGCGATCGGGTCTTCTCCGAGGCCGTCCGGCGCGGTGTGGCGCTTGAGATCAACGCCAGTCCCGAGCGTCTCGATCTCGGCGCGCATCTCATCCGCACCGCCAAAGCCAAGGGCGCTAAATTTGCCATCTCTACTGACGCCCACCATCCCAAGCATCTGGCCAACATGCGGTATGGCGTCTTCACCGCCCGCCGCGGATGGCTGGAGCCGCGCGATGTCCTCAATACTTTGCCTGCGGACGAGTTCGCCGCCGCTATCCGAAAACCAAAATCATGAAAATCATCTCGTCGCAAGAAAAGTACCGCTGCAAATTATTTTGGGTCACCGAGGACGACGCCCGCGATAAGACAGGATTCGAGCTGAAGCGCTCCGTGGTCCGTCACAACGGCTCTGCCGTCATGATGGCTGTGGACGATAAGAAGCGAGTGCTGCTCGTCCGTCAATACCGTCTGCCTGCCGACCAATACATGTGGGAGCTTCCGGCCGGCAAGGTAGATGAAGGCGAAAAGCCGCTCCAAGCCGCCAAGCGCGAGCTTGTTGAAGAGACGGGATACACCGCCAAGAAGTGGAAAAAGCTTCTCTCGTTCTACCCCAGCCCCGGCTTCGTGCAGGAGAAGATGAACATCTATTTGGCGACCGACCTAAGTGCTGGCGAAGCCACCCCCATGGAAGACGAGCGCATCGAAATCCGCTGGTTCAAGCGCGCCGAACTCGACGATCTGATCAAGAAGGGCAAAATCGAAGACGGCAAAACCCTGGCCGGTTACCTCTTCTGGCGCCGTTTCGAGTAATCGCCGCGTTCGAGCAACCGAGTGGCCGCCGGTCATCCAATATCATTCAAGACGTCTTCGACACTCTCCGGATGTTTCGCAATCACAGCCAGCAGCACTCCTGTCGGCGTATCAGGCCGAACGCGCCCCTGCTCCGCCCGTGTCTGCCATCAGATCACCCGCTTGCAGATTTGCACCTACGAACTCTGCCAGCCGGGCTCGTTGGAATCTATCCTCTGCAAGACGAAGTTTCGCGGCGGAATAAAGCTCGACCAAGGCAAACGCGGCAGAGAAATTGGTAGGCAGGCTGCATTCCTTCGCTAAGGATTGAAAAGGGAGTTGCCAAGCCCGATCCATTCCGCCCGACCCGATCAGGAAAACCTCCAGGTGGCGGCTAGCGCCTGCTTCGTTGTGGCGCTAGGCCACCCTCCGCGACGGCGGCTTGATGCGAAAGTCAACCTCCAAGCCCGCGTCGGAAAGCATGTTAACCAGCGTGTCCAGCGAGAACCTGCTGATTTTGCCGCGCGTCAGATCGGAAACTCTGGGCTGACTCACCTTCAGGCGCTTCGCTGCGTCCGCCTGGGTCAAGCCTTCCTTTTCGATAAACTTCCGCAGCGCCGTCATCATCTCTGACCGGATGCCCAGGTTCCTGGACTCGGCGGGTGAGAAACCAAGGTCGGTAAAAACGTCACCGCTACCCATGGTGATCGTCGTGTCAATTGTGGTTTTCATAGCTTTCTCCTTCATTTCGATTTCCGCTCCTCCATCAACGCAGCGTAGCGTTTCCTGCCCAAGTCGAGATTGGCCTTCCGCGTTGCTTGGGTCTTCTTGACGAAGCAGTGGAGCACGTAGACGGCTTCCTCGTATCGCGCGACGTAAAACACTCGGTACTCGTTGTCACCGTGACGCGGATCTCCATTACGCCCGAGCCGACATCCGGCATCGGCCTAAAATCCTCAGGCACTTCGCCGCGCTGAACCAAGCCCAATTGGTAGCCCGCGTCCGAACGAATGTCAGCCGGGGCCGCTTGCAAACGGGCCCGACTGTCAC
>JANYJA010000219.1 GCA_025358575.1 Terriglobia bacterium | reverse complement strand
CACTCCGGTCAAGCTGCTCTTCCACGGATTTGTGGTTTTCGTCGGAGTGCTGATTCTGGCGGGCGCGGTTAACACGGCAATCATCGGGGCTAACGGCGTTCTGAATCGCGTGGCCGAAGATGGCGTGCTTCCCGAATGGTTCCGCAAACCGCATTATCGTTACGGTACGACCAACCGCCTAATCAACATGCTCGTGCTGATGCAGATCGGGACCATTCTAATCAGCCGTGGCGACATGATGATGCTGGGTGAAGCCTATGCGTTCGGCGTGGTTTGGAGCTTTGCGATGAAGGCTCTGTCGGTGTTGTTACTGCGCTTCAAGAACACTTCACCGCGCGGCTACAAGGTCCCGTTCAACATCCGTTTTGGCAAGACTGAAATTCCCGTGGGTCTCGGGCTTATCACCATCGTTTTATTCCTGCTTGCGTGTATCAACGTGTTGACCAAACAGATCGCCACCGTTTCCGGGATTATCTTCACGCTGGTCTTTTTCACCATGTTCGCGCTTACGGAGCGCTACAACCAGCGGCGCCGCGTCGGTGTTCACCACGAATTGGAGCAGTTCCGTCTCGACTTTAGCGAAGAAGTTTCCAGCGCCACGGTGAATGTCAGGCCGGGCAACATTTTGGTTGCGGTCCGCAATCCGATCCATTTGGAACATCTGGAGAAAACACTGGAAAAAACCGACACGCGCAAGGTAGATATCGTCGCGCTCTCGGTGCATCGTGTTACGCAGGCGGCTTCCGGGGAACACGATATCGACGCCGACCAGATTTTCTCGGGCCCGGAAACCGAAGTTTTCACGAAAGCGGTAACGCTCGCCGAAAAAGCCGGGAAGCACATCGAGCTTCTGGCCGTCGCCGGCACCGACCCTTGGGTAGCCATGGTGCAGACCGCGCAAAAGCTTCTATCGGCCCGCATCGTCACCGGTTTATCGCCGCACTTCGCCGAAAACCCGGCCGAGCAGGGCCAAGTGGTCGGCGCTGCGTGGGAGCAGTTGCCCTTGCCAAGGCCCTCGATTTCGCTGGAAATCGTGCTCCCCGATCCCAACAAGTCGTTGTACTTCAATCTAGGTCCGCACCCTCCGCGTCTGTGGCCAGAGGACATCGATCTGGTGCACCGTTTGTGGCTGGAAATCACCGAAAAAGGGCCTGGGGCAAAGCTTCGGCATCGTGACGTCATCGGCGTGGCCTTGCGCCGCCTGGATCAGGAACTCCATTCCGAGCTGGAACGTGAAGTGATGAAGGACATACTGAAGGAAGTTGCGGAGCATCCCCCGGAACCTTTAGCGCTGCCGACCGTTAAGGCTTAGAGCCAGTTGGCGGCTCGTCAATGGAAAGCGCCCGCAATACGTTCGCGCTTTCTTCAATTTTGTCCTGCCGGAACAGCACGCTTGCCAACGCCTTGATCACTTGCGGATCTTTCGGATTCTTGGCCAGCATGCCGCGGTAGATCTCCTCTGCTTTGGCATACTCGCGCGCGTTTATATATTGCCGGGCCTGGTCCATGGCGGGAAGCGAGTGGGTTTGTCTCTCCCGAGGCACTGAAGAAACGGAAGCGGACGGTCGCAGGAACTGCCATGTGAGCATACCCCCGACTATCGCCAGCAGAAGGGCTGCCAGTGCCCTCCACATCACTCTAGAATGCTTCTTTGGACGCGAGCTTGCAGATGCCACCGTTGCTTCCTGGAAAGCTTCGCGAGTCGCGGACTGCGCGGGAACCGTGCTGGCTGTAGTCCGCTGGCGCAGCTCCAGTTCAACGGTTAGCCGGTCGAGGGTTGCAACCATCAACGCCAGAGACTGGCCAGTTCGCGCCGAATGCTTCCGCAACTCGTGCATGGCTTGAGCCTGACCGGCGACCCGGGCTTCCAACGCGCCCAATCGGCCGCCGAATTGCGGCACTGCGCTTTCCATGCGAACCCTCAGTGAGTCACGGCGGCCAGTTCGGCGTTCACCGCGGCGCCGACAATCGCCGTTTCCGTGCTCGTCGAAACCACTTCCAGCACACTCCCCTGCAGCGGGCTCATCTTGACCATCTCATGCAGATATTGGCCCATCAGCCCAATCTCGATAAAGCGCGCATTGGGGCCCGATATAAAAAATCGGCCCGGTCCGTCGAGGTGAATGCTGGTGGCCGTGGCAGCGGCCAGCGCCCGATGCCACAGCTTGTAGAAAGAGATGCAGCGCGCGTCGCCAGCTCGCGCGGCCGCGAATACTTCCTCTGGCTCCATGTCCAAAAAGCGCATTCGCATCGCCCGGTGACCCATAATCCCCTCCAGGTGACCTTGCCCGCCGCATCCGCAATATTGCTCTTTGGAATCGAGCGTGACCACCGAGTGCCCGCCCTCCCACACGCCGTCCCCGTGCGGGTACCGCCCGAAGCCGATACCGTTGCCGAGCGTCCACACGCGAATCACCTTTTCAAGCTGGCCGTGGATCGCGGCAATCCCGGCAGCCATCGCATCGGCATCGTTCAGAATCAGCACCGGAATATTAAGCCGAAGAGCCGTCCGCATGGCATCACGCAGCTTCAAGCCTTTGACCTGCTGTAAATTCGGGGATTCAAGCACCACGCCGTCGCCAATGATGCCAGGGAACCCGACACCCACCGCCGTAATCTGCTCCACGCGTATTCCGCGGTCGCCGCACGCGGCTTTGATTAAATCTACAATTTGGGGAGCGATGCTGTCGCAAGGCAGACTATGCAACCCCCCGGCAAGGTCGGCCGCTTCGGTCGCGGGAAAGGTGTGAATCGCGCCGCTCACTTTGTGCTGCTCCACTAGGGCAACGGCGATCCGCTCCGAGGCGAGCACGCCGATACTAATTGACATAGGCCATAACTCCCTTATTAAAACCGCGTAAGTTTGTTGATCCCGTTAAACGCGGCAGCCTTGTAGCATTCGGCGAGTGTCGGGTAATTGAAAACAGTGTCGACGAAGTAGTCCACCGTGCCTCCCAGGGCCAAAACCGCCTGCCCGATATGCAGGAGTTCCGATGCTCCTTCCCCGATGATATGAATTCCGAGGAGACACTTGGATTCGCGGTGAAAAATGATCTTCAGGCGCCCCGTGGTGTCGCCGCGAATCTGCCCGCGGGCGATCTCCCGGTAGTAAGCGACGCCCACTTCGTACGGGACATCCTCGTCAGTAAGTTGTTCTTCCGTCTTGCCAATGAATGAAATTTCCGGGATGGTATAAATGCCGTAAGGATAAAGCGCGGGATTGGAGTGCACTTTCACTCCAAACGCGTGCGCGGCGGCGATGCGGCCCTGTTCCATCGATACTGACGCCAAGCTCGGAAAGCCGATCACATCGCCCGCGGCATAAATATTGGATTGCTTGGTCCGAAATTCCGGGTCGACCGCGATGCGCCCGCGTGAATCCGCCTCAATCCCGGCTGCCGCCAGATTCAAATCGTCCACGTTTCCCTGGCGTCCCACGGCATAGAGCAGCGCCTCGCCGGAGATCTTCTTGCGGCTTTGCAGGTTGGCCACAACGCCGCCGCCCGCGACTTCTTCCACGCTCTCAACCTCTTCGTTCAGGCGCATGGTGACGCGATGATCGCGCAAATGATATGAAAGAGCCTCCACGATTTCCGCATCGGCGAATTCCAGCAGCCGCGGACGTTTCTCAACCAGGATTACGCGCACGCCCAGCGTCGCGAACATGCACGTGTACTCCACGCCGATCACGCCGCCGCCGACCACAATCAGGGTCTTCGGAATCTCCGGCATGTCCATGATCTGGTCGCTGTTGATGATGGTGGTATTGTTCAGAGGCACCGCCGTCGATACGGCCGGCTTCGTTCCGGTTGCGATCACCGTGATTGGAGTTTCGTAGTCCGTGATGCCGCGGGAATTGGTCACGCGCAAATGCGTGGCGTCGAGGAAGCTCGCGGTGCCGGAAAGCACTTCGATGTTATTGCGCGAGAGCTGCGCCTGGGTTACGTCCACTTCGGTCTTGATCACATGTTGAACGCGGAAGGAAAGATCGGCCATCGTGACCTTCTCTTTAACGCGGTAGTTTATGCCGTACATGCTCTGGTAATAGAAGCCGGAAAAATGCAGCACCGCTTCGCGCATGGTCTTGCTAGGAATGGTGCCGGTGTTAATACAGGCGCCGCCAATCACTTCGCGCTTCTCGACCAGAGCTACCTTTTTTCCGAATTTGGCCCCCTGGATCGCGGCCCGCTGACCCGCCGGTCCGGAACCGATCACCATTAGATCGTAGGTTTGCATGAACTCTGGTTATTGTAGTGGATTCGAACGCGCAATCGTCTCAGGCACGCTCTCTGCCGCGGGATCAAGCAAGGGACCGATGCAGCTTTGCCACGGCTTCGATGTGAAAGGTCTGCGGGAATAAGTCGACCATTGTTAGCTCATCTAGCTGGAACCCGCCCGCCAGCAGCCCCGCCAAGTCGCGCGCCAGCGTCGCTGGGTCGCACGACACCACCGTGATCCGCGCGGGTTGGAGTTCAATAAGCCGCGCAACCGCCGTCTTCCCCAATCCGCTTCGCGGCGGATCTGCCAGCACAAAATCGGGCGGCGCATCAAGCGCAAGCAAATAGTCGTCAACGCTCATGGCGACCGTATTCAATTCCACGCCCGCCTTGAGCGCGTTCGCTTTGCAGTCCCGAATCGCGCCAATTCCCGATTCCACCGCGGTCACCTTCCCGAACTTTTTTGCGAGTGAAAGCGAGAACAGCCCGACGCCCGCGTAGAGATCTAAAGCCGACGTGCCGACCGCGCCGCCAATCGCCGCCTCCACCAGACGGGTATCGAGGAACCGGTTCACCTGAAAGAACGATTCCCCGCTCACCTGGAATCCCTCGTACTCAAGCGCGCCTGGAACCATCCCCGGAATTTCTTTCTCGCACCATTCGAAGAATCTTCGCGCCACCGGCTGGCTGGTCTCGCGAACGTTGATCTGCACCTCGGTCTCGTTGGTGAAAATTTCGATGGACGTCACAAATTTCGGCCACCGCGCGTTCTTCAGCATCTTGCGCAGGATTGCAATGCACTCGTTGATCTTTGGGGAACTAATCGGACACTTTTCGATGGCGCACAACTTATGCGAGCCCATTTCGAGATAACCCAGCTGGCGTTCGCGAATGTGAAATTGCGCGCGATTTCGATAACCCCACGGCTCGCCCGTGATGACTCCAATGCTAGCGGGCGGCTCAATCTTCCCAACGCGCCGCAGTGTCTCCGCCAGAATACCGCGCTTGATTTCTACTTGCGCCGCGTACTCCGCGTGCTGGTAATGACATCCTCCACAGCGCCCGAAGTACGGGCAGGGAGGCGCAACGCGGTCGTTCGCCCCTCGCAGCAATTCCTGCAAACGCGCGCGCTGCACGCCTGAACTCGTCTTCTCCAGTTCGGCACGCACCTCCTCGCCTGGCAATACAAATGGGGTGAGCACCACCTGTCCGTCTAGACGGCTGAGACCCGCGCCGCCATACACCAACTTCTCGATTGTCAGATTCATGCTGTTACGATGGAACTTCGACTTCTAACCCATGAAAGCACGTGTCCTGTCCGGCGTCCAACCTTCCGGAAATCTGCATATTGGAAACTATCTCGGAGCGCTCAGCAATTGGGTGCGGATTCAGCACGATTACGAGAGCCTTTTCTGCATCGTCGACCTGCACGCCGTCACGGTTTATCAAAAGCCGGACGAGCTTCGGGCTCAGATTCTAGAAACAGCCGGAATTTTCCTGGCCTCTGGAATCGATCCGAAAGCCTCCGCAATCTTCGTGCAGTCCTCCGTGCCGGGCCACGCCGAACTCGCCTGGATGCTGACCTGCGTGACGCCGCTCGGATGGCTGGAGCGCATGACTCAGTTCAAGACCAAGGCCGCCGCGCAGCAGACCATCGGTGACGGGCTGCTTCAATATCCCGTGCTAATGTCCGCCGATATTCTTCTGTACCAAGCAGCCATAGTGCCCGTCGGCGACGATCAATCGCAGCATCTTGAATTAACGCGCGACATCGCGCAGCGCTTCAACTCACTCTATGGCGAGACATTCGTGATGCCCTCTACGAACCTTCCAAGCGTGGGCGCGCGCGTGATGGGGCTTGACGATCCTGCAGTGAAGATGAGTAAGTCGGCGCCGGGGTCGAGCCACGCGGTAGGGCTGCTCGATTCGCCCGATCGCATCCGCAAGGTCATCTCGCGCGCCACCACCGATTCCAACCCCGCCGTCGATTTCGAAACGATGGGGCCGGGGGTAAAAAATCTGCTGGGTATCTTCCAGGCCTTTGGCGGTCACACTGCCGATCAGATGCACGCGCAGTTTTCCGGTATGCGATACGGTGATCTAAAGAAGCAAGTGGCCGAAATGGTGATTACCCATTTGGAACCGTTTCAGGCGCGCTATCGGCGGATCACGTCGGAACCGGGATATCTGGAATCGGTTTTGAAAGATGGTGCGGATCGCGCCAATGCGATCTCTTACGGGACCATTGATTTGGTGAAGCGACGGATGGGGTTGTATACGGAATCGCCAAATTGCATTCAAGACCCGGCTAAGGCAGTGGCATAAAAACCGCCGTGCTCTTCTCCTCCACCCTCTCAAACTGCATCGGAAAACTGCGCCCGCTGTAGTAAGGGTCCCACTCGTCTTTGTAGTGCCTCGACAACATATGACCCGACTCGCCCGTGACTATATTCAAAAGCGAATTATCCCAGTTCCCCAGATCTGCATTCATCCTCATCGATGGACCCAGCTTGTGCGATAGCTGTTTCACGGTCGTCGGACTTCCTGACATCTCAACTGGCCCTACATCGAAGTAAGTTGCAATCAAAGGTATCTGATGGCCTACAGGGTGAGCGATCGTAATCTGCGTGTACCTCCCGTATGACCATTTGTCCACTAACGGACCCTGCATTCGTTTTCCTTCCGTTATTGCATCGGACAAGCACTGTATCAGCGTTTCATCGAAGTCGCGAAACCACCCCGCCGGACGTTCACGCAGTAACCGTTCAATGGGCGCAACGGCAAAGGCGACATCGTAAGTGGCCCCGTTACCCGGCGAGGCGCTTTCCGCCGCGGCCTTTCGGAAGTATTGATACGTGAGAGAAATAATCATCGGCGCGGAGAGACTTTTTTCCATCTGGCCATTCCAGCCGCGCAGCACGTCCACTGCCCGCTTCACATCCGAATTGGTCGCTTGCCGCGTGTCGGCAGCCAGAATCAGCGCGCGCGCCAGGTAATTTCCGAAGCTGGAGTACACATCTTTTTGAACGCGCAGTGTATCCGCGGGACGAAGTTTCTTTCCCTCGGCAACAAGCATGCGCCGTATCTGGTCGGACCGGTACGGTGACGCAAAGTTCCCGTTCACCGGGTCTGGAAAATCGGGGCCAAACGGATTCTGGTTCGCGGTCACGATCAATCCGTTCGGCGGGTTGTACGCCGACGGCAACTGCTCGAATGGGATATAACCATCCCACTCGAAATTTCCGGATGCGCCATCCACCGGAACATCCCCTGAATAGCCGTGCCGCACCGGCAGCTTGCCCGTCGCGTGGTATCCAATGTTCCCGTCCACATCGGCGTAAACGAAATTCTGGCCTGGCCCCGGGAAGCCCGCCAGCGCCGTAGTGAACTCATTCCAATTCTGGGCTCGATTGATCGCCAGAAACGGGTTTTGAAACGGGAGCTTGCCGTCTGCCGCAACCCACTTGAGGGCGAGATGCTCACCAACTTTATCCGTCATCACCGGACCATGCTCGGTGACCCATTGCCGCATCTCCACCGGAGGGCGGCCCTTCACGCGAATTTGTTCGCGCTCTTCGCGGGCTTGTTGCACTTGCCCGCGGAACGCATACTGTCCGGTTTGGTCGTTCAACTTTTCGATGTAAAGGTCCTGCACATCGTAATGCAGATTCGTGACGCCCCACGCGATGCGCCGGTTGTGCCCCACAATCACGCCAGGAATTCCAGGGAGGGACACGCCCGCAACTTTCATCTCCGGCGATTCCAAATCGACCAGAAACCAGATTCCCGGAATGCTATAGGAAAGGTGCATGTCATTCGAAAGCAGCGGCTTTCCCGATGCCGTGCGCGAGCCTGCAATGGCCCAGGCGTTGGAACCGGGCTGGAAATCGCCGCCCGGAGCGATCTCCGTTCCCGCGCGCGTGCGAAATAGAAAATCCACCTTGGCGCGATCGCCGCTCGCCAGCAAATTGCGCTTTTCCAGTTCATCCGGCCACGTTGTGGTGAGGTCGCGGAACATATATAAGCTGACCAGCATGGAATCCACCACGCTCCACGGGCGCGGGTCATAGCCTAACACCGCGAACTCGAACGGGAGCTCGTTGCGATGCGACTCGATGAAGAAATTCACCCCGCGCGCGTAGGCCGCAAATGGAGCACGATCGTCCGGCGCCATCGCCGTTGTCACCGCCTCGGCAATCCGCCGCATTCGAAGCTTGCGGGTTGCCTGATCGGTCTCGAGCGCCGCGGGGCCCACGATCTCCGCAAGGTCGCCGCCCGCCGCCCGCCGCAATCCATCCATCTGCCACAACCGGTCCTGAGCCGTGACAAAACCTTGCACGAACCAGAGGTCGTCCAAAGTCGCGGCGCGGATGTGGGGCTCCCCGAGCCGATCCCGGACCACGGTGACGCGGCCCGAAACGGGTGCCGCCGTTTCTCCTGAAACACGCGGCAAAGGTTTCCAGAAATACCAGTAAGTCACGGCCGCACCCGCGAGCAACAGAAGCGCGATGAGCACGTTCACAATCCGCAAAACGATTTTTAACAGCACTCTCGAATTGTATATGCCGCCGCTACAATAGCATCAGCAGAATGACGGCTCCCGACACTCCTTTCTTTGGCTTCCGGTTTCTGCTGCTCGCTTTAATTCTCTCCGTCAACGCCTTTTTCGCGGCGGCGGAAGTGGCCCTGCTCTCGGTGCGCGAGTCGCGATTGCGCCAGCTCGCGGAGGAAGGCGAAGCTCGTGCGCGCGTCGCGCTAAACCTGCTTGCAAATCCCGAAAAACTGCTTTCCGTCACGCAAGTCGGTGTCACGTTAGCTAGTTTGGGCCTTGGGTGGGCGGGTGAAGACACACTCTACCAGTTCATTCTGCGGATGTTTCAGCCGCTAATCACCGCGCACCTCGCGGCATTTCTGCACGCCCTTAGCTTCGTCATCGCTTTTCTGGTGATGACATACTGCCACGTAATCATCGGCGAAGTTGTTCCCAAAAATCTCGCCATTGAAAAGGCCGACCGCCTGGCCATTGCAGTGGCGCCCGCGTTGATGGTGTTCTCGCGTCTTACGCAGTCGTTCATTTTTGTTATCGAACGCTCGGCATCCGCCATCACCCGTATTATGGGGATCAAAGGCCGTCATCGGGGAGGCGGTCATTCCGTGGAAGAGCTCAAGCTGGTGGTGAGTTCTTCGGCGCATCTTCCCGAAACTCAGGAAGATATAATTCACCGCGTCATCGACATGGGCGAACTCTCAGTGCGGGAAATCATGGTTTCCCGCAACGAAGTGGTCTCCGTGGCGCTCCAAGCCTCGCTCGACGAAGTGCTCCGCACCATGATCGAGCACCAGCATTCACGCCTGCCTGTGTTTGAAGAGCGCCCGGAGCACATAGTCGGCATTCTGTATTTCAAGGATCTGTTGCCCGTCTGGCAGGAACGCCGCAACGCCATTCGCTCCGGGCGCGCGCCGCGCTTATTCCGCGTGGCTCGTTTGATGCGGCCGTTCCTGGCTGTTCCGGAAACCAAGTCGCTGGTAAAAATGCTCGACGAATTTCGCCAAGGCAAGTCGCACATGGCCATGGTGGTGGATGAATTCGGGACCATCGTCGGGCTGCTCACGGTAGAGGACGTGCTGGAACAAATCGTCGGGGAAATCCAGGACGAGTTCGATGAGACGCCCGCGTCCACGCCATCCGAAGCCGCCGAGGTGTTTCTCGATGCGGCAACCAAGATTCGCGATTTCGAATCCCTTTATGGAATCGAAGTCCCGACCGATGCCGGTTTCGAAACGCTCGCTGGCTTCATTCTCTTTCGATTGGGTCACATTCCGAAATCCGGCGAATCGGTCGAACATGAGGGGCGCCGGTTCACCGTTCTCGACACGGAGCGCAATCGCATTACTCGCCTCAAGATGGAAAAGGTCGGATAATTTTTGCCTCCGGGCAGCGAGCAATGGGAGAATCTAACGAATGCCTGAAGACAATCCGAGCGGAAAACTGAATGAATCGGACCATGGGCGGTACCGCGGGCTTGTCGAAGCTTCACCAGATGCCATTTTAGAAGTCGATCATTTCGGCAAGATAAGGCTGGTCAACCAGGAAGCCGAGAAACTGTTCCGCTGCGGCCGCGCCGACTTGATCGGTAAACAGATTGACGATTTGGTTCCGGAAAGATTCCGGACCGGCCATTCCGAACTGCGCGACGCTTACGGTGTCCGCCCGGGGAAGCGCCCCATGGGATCGGGGCTGGACTTGTGGGCGCTGAGGGCGGATGGAACTGAGTTCCCGGTTGATATCAACTTGAGTCCGATCCAAGCCGGCGCAGACGTCCGCATCATGTGCGTGGTCCGCGACATTACCGAGCGGAAGCGCGCCGAGGAAGCGATCCGGACTTTGAATCACATGCTCGAGCAGAGAAATCGTGAAGTGGAGCGTGCCAACCAGCTAAAAAGTGAATTTCTTGCCAGTATGAGCCACGAACTGCGCACTCCGCTGAACGCGATTATCGGCTTCTCGGATTTGCTCCGCGAGGAAAAAGGGGGCGAGTTAAATGACAAGCAAAGACGCTATGCCGGTCACATTGGCCAAGGCGCCCGGCACTTACTTGCGCTGATTAATGACATTCTCGATCTCTCCAAGATCGAAGCGGGACAAGTCGAACTGCGGATGGAGATGCTCTCGGCCGCGGAGAGAATCGAAGAAGTGCTAACCGCAATCCGGCCTCTGACCGTGGACAAGCGGTTACGTTTGAGCGCCGATGTGCTTCCAGGGCTTGAGATCGTTGCCGACCGCACGCATTTCAAACAGATTCTATACAATCTCCTGAACAATGCCGTTAAGTTCACGCAACCTGGCGGTGAGATCGCTATAGGCGCGCATCAGGCAGGTGATGTTTGCCGCATCAGTGTGGCCGACACTGGAATAGGTATCGCCCCGGAGGACCTGGACGCCATCTTTGAGAGCTTCCGGCAGGTTTCTGCCACCACCAAGGGCGTGCGTGAAGGAACTGGGCTTGGCCTGGCGATCACAAAACGACTTGTAGAGGCACATCGGGGCCGGATCTGGGTGGAGAGCCAGGTAGGTAAGGGCAGCCGCTTTTTCGTCGAGTTACCAATGCGGGCGGCACCGAAGGGTATCGCGGAGGCAGGTGCGGCATCCACGGGGGACGCCAGCCAGAGAAAGGCTCCTTTAGTCTTAGTCGTGGAAGACGAGGAGCCTGCCCGAGAACTGTTAACTCATTATCTTAAATCCGAAGGTTTCGAACTCGCCTTTGCCGGCTCGGGTCCCGACGCGATCACCCAGGCAACGCGCCTTTCGCCGGACGCGATTACGCTCGATCTGCTCCTGCCGGATGGAAACGGATTGAAGACTCTCCATCAGCTCAAGAAGGATCCCGCAACGGGACACATCCCCATCATCGTGGTGTCCGTGCCTGACGATCGCGGCATGGGCATGGCGCTTGGCGCATCCGAATTCCTGACCAAACCGGTGGAGGAGGCCGCGTTACTGACTGCGCTCCGAAAGCACATTCCCCCTGCCTCCCGGGGCGCTGCGAAGATTCTGGTGGTGGACGACGATACCGCAACGCGCTACTTGCTCGCCGAGATTCTGGACGCGGAAGGCTATGTCTCTTTGCTGGCAACAAGCGGCTTGGAGGCGTTCGATATTCTCGGCCGCGTCCGCCCCGCTGCGCTTCTGCTCGATTTGCTAATGCCTGGAATGGATGGCTTCGAGTTGCTCACCCGAGTCAAGAAGGATAAGTCACTGAGGAGCCTTCCAGTATTGGTTCTGACGGCAAAGCATCTGACAAACCAGGATATCCGGAATCTGGCCGGCAAAGTCCGCGGGATTTTTTTAAAGGAAAATTCTTGGAAAGAAGCGCTCCTCGATCAACTGCGGCTGGTGGTGGGTGAAACATCGACAACATGAAGACTGTTCTCATCGCCGACGACAATCTGGCCAGCCGCGAGTTGTTGAGAGATGCACTCGAAGCGCCTGAACTTCGTTTTCTCGAAGCGTCTAATGGGCAGGAAGCCCTAAAGAAAATTCAAACGGAATCGCCGGATCTGGTCTTGTTGGACATTCAAATGCCGTCACTGGATGGCTTCGAGGTGCTGCGGGCGGCACGCGAATTAAATCCGCCCAGCGGCGCTCAATTCATCGCGCTTACGGCGTTCGCAATGGAGAGCGACCGGCAGCGCATAAGGATGGCGGGTTTCGATGGGTATGCCTCTAAGCCGATCTCTGTCTCCGATTTGAGGATGCAAGTCAAACGCATGCTCTCCGGGGAAGACAATGCCTAGCGGTACGATATAAGTAGCGTGCTCATGTATTTTGGTCGACTCCTCGCAATTATTGCCCTGAGCGCATCCGCTATCAACGCGCAATGCGCGCTTACCTGCTCGATGAAGCCGTTTTCGCGACCGATCACGCACGTAAAGCGCAGCGCCGATTCACTACATACTGGACACGCTTGCTGCCCGAAGCAAAAAGCGCCGGTGTCCAGCAACGAAACCCGGCATCAGCAGTCCTGTGCCGACCCGTTAGTCACAGTTAGCCAAATCGGCGTCACAACCCAGTTGCCGCATTTCGACGCGCCTGACACACTCTTCTTGGCGCGTGGGTACAACTGTGATCGGAAACTCGGGGTCGTCCGATTCTCGCCACCCTTTGCGGTGGACGTCTCGGCGATCCGGGACTCTGCTGCATTTTCAATCCTGCGAATATAGTCTCACCTCTGCGTTTAAAAAATGCTACCCGACGCCCAATTCCTGGCGCGTGCACATTATTTTGATCGAACGTAAGAGGACACATGAACAATAGACGGGCTTTTTTTACCAAAATTTCTTCTTTATCCGCGGGCCTTCTGGCGGGAAGCGGTCTTGTTTCCGCCCAACAAGATGCGAAGTCGCAAGGCGCATCGGTGCGGGTGACGGCTCCAGACATCGCCGACCTGCCCTTCACGGTAGACCACGGCGTCAAGGTGTTCAACTTGATTGCCGAACTGGTGAAACAAGTCATTATCCCAGGCAGGACGTTCGATCTCTGGGGTTTTAACGGCAGCGCTCCCGGCCCTACCATCCACGCGAATGAAGGGGATCGCGTTCGCATTGTCTTCGACAACCACCTGCCGGAGCCCACCGGAATTCATTGGCACGGGCTCGAACTCCCGATCGAGATGGATGGAGTTCTTGGGATCGGACAGATGCCGGTAATGCCCGGAGAACGCTTCACCTACGAGTTCTCGTTGCATCAGAACGGCACATTCTTTTACCACCCGCATCTCGCCATGCAGGAAATGATCGGAATGCTGGGCGGTCTTATTATCTATCCCAAAATAGCTTATGCGCCGCGCGTCGACCGGGACTTCCTGATTGCGCTGCAGGAGTACGCGGTGCTGCCGAACAGCACCATTCCGAACAGCATGAACATGGAATTTAACTGGCTTACATTTAACGGAAAGTCCGGCCCGGCTTCGACGCCATTGATCATACGCCACGGCGAGCGAGTCCGCGTTCGGTTCATCAATCTCGGAATGGATCACCATCCCATCCATCTTCACGGGTTTACTTTCTGGGAGACGGGGCGGGAAGGCGCGAGGCAGCAGGAATCGGCGTGGACGCGCGGAAACACCACGCTGGTTGGAGTGGCGCAGGCCCGCGACATCGAGTTCGTGGCGGACCGTGTCGGGGATTGGATGCTTCATTGCCATCTCCCC
>JANYJA010000189.1 GCA_025358575.1 Terriglobia bacterium | reverse complement strand
TCGCGAATCTTAACCTTCGGGTTGTTCTTCGCCAGCGTCTTGGTGATGGCGGCGGTCAACGTGGTCTTGCCGTGATCGATGTGGCCGATGGTCCCGACGTTGACGTGCGGCTTGCTGCGGTCGAATTTTTCCTTTGCCATTGTCTTAAATCTCCTTGTTACCTGGTTACTTTGCCTTGAACGCGGCTGACGATCTCTTCCGCGATATTGCGGGGAACCTCGTCATACCGGTTGAAATGCATGGTGAAGCTGCCGCGGCCCTGAGTGCGCGATCGCAACTCAGTGGCATATCCGAACATTTCGGAGAGCGGCACGCTAGCCTTGATAATCTGTGTCGTCCCCCGAACCTCAGTGCCTTCTAGACGCCCTCGCCGCGATACCAGGTCGCCATTGACCGGCCCCATGTACTCTTCTGGAACCACGACTTCGACGGCCATGATCGGCTCCAGCAGAATCGGCTTAGCTTTGCGAACCGCGTCTTTGATAGCATGCGAGCCGGCTAGCTTGAACGCCAGTTCCGACGAATCGACATCATGATAGTCGCCGTCGTAGAGGCTGACTTTAACGTCCGACATCGGGAAGCCCGCCAGAATACCGCCTTCAAGCGCTTCCTTGATGCCGGCTTCGATCGGATTAATGAATTCCTTCGGGATGGAACCGCCGAAGATGTCGTTCGAGAACTCGAACCCTCCGCCCTCGGGCAGCGGCTCGATGTTGATTTTCACCTTCGCGTACTGTCCCCGGCCGCCCGTCTGCTTCTTATGCGTATATTCAGCGCTGGACTTGCCGCGAATGGTCTCGCGATAAGCCACTTGCGGCTTGCCGACATTGGCCGCGACGCCAAACTCGCGCATCATGCGGTCCACAATAATTTCGAGGTGCAATTCGCCCATTCCCGAGAGAATGGTCTGCCCCGTTTCGGGGTCGGTGGCGACGTGGAAAGTAGGATCTTCCTGAGCCAGTTTCTGAATCGCCATGCCCAGCTTTTCCTGGTCGGCTTTAGTCTTGGGTTCGACAGCAAGCTGAATAACCGGCGTCGGAAAGATTATGGATTCGAGAAAAACCGGCGATTTTTCGTCGCAAATGGTGTCGCCCGTTGAAACCGTCTTCAGCCCCACGGCGGCGGCAATGTCGCCAGCCATAATTTCCTGAATTTCTTCGCGCTTGTTGGCGTGCATGCGCAAGAGGCGGCCCACGCGCTCCTTGCGCCCCTTGGCGACGTTGAAAATCGACTCGCCCGCGGCCATGTGACCGGAATAGACTCTAAAGAATGCCAACTGACCGACATAAGGGTCGGTCATAATCTTGAAAACCAGCGCCGAAAACGGCTCTGAGTCGGAAGCGTGACGCTCGACAATCTTTTCATGATCGTCGATGTCGTGACCCTGAATGGCTGGAATATCGAGCGGGGAAGGCAGATAATCCACCACCGCATCCAGCATGGTCTGGACCCCTTTGTTCTTGAACGCCGTCCCGCAGATCACCGGGAAAATTTTCAGTGCGATGGTAGCTTTACGGATACCCGCCTTGATTTCGGCGGCGGTGAGCGCTTCGCCTTCCACAAACTTGGAAAACAGCGCGTCATCGTGTTCCGAGACCGCTTCAATCATCTGCTCCCGGTAAGACTTCGCTTTTTCAAGAAGATCCGCCGGAATGTCAATCACGTCGTACTGGGCACCGAGCGTTTCATCGTGCCAGACAACGGCTTTCATCTCGACCAAATCGATAATGCCCTTGAACTGATCTTCGGCGCCGATGGGGATCTGAATCGCAACTGGACGGCACTTCAGACGATCGACAATCGTGTCGACGGAATGATAAAAATCCGCGCCCACGCGATCCATCTTGTTGATGAAACAGATGCGCGGAACCTGGTACTTATCGGCCTGACGCCACACCGTTTCCGACTGCGGCTGAACGCCCGCCACGGCGTCAAACACGGCTACCGCGCCATCGAGCACGCGCAGGCTGCGTTCCACTTCGGCGGTGAAATCGACGTGGCCGGGAGTGTCGATGATATTGATCTGAATCCCATTCCACTCGCAGGTGGTCGCGGCGGAAGTAATGGTGATACCGCGCTCCTGCTCCTGTTCCATCCAGTCCATGGTCGCCGTGCCTTCGTGCACTTCGCCGATTTTGTGGGTACGACCCGTGTAGAAAAGGATGCGCTCGGTAGTGGTGGTCTTGCCGGCATCGATATGCGCGGCAATGCCGATGTTTCTCATCCTCTCGAGTGGTATGGTGCGTGGCATGGTCTAACCTTTTGAATTTCCCTTGTTCTTGTACCTGACTGATCTGCCGACTACCAGCGATAGTGCGCGAAAGCCTTGTTGGCTTCGGCCATCCGATGGACGTCGTCCCTTTTCTTAATCGCTCCGCCGCGCATATTGGCAGCGTCGTTTAATTCGTTCGCCAACTTCTCGGGCATGCCCTTTTCGGCGCGACCGCGAGCGTTGATCAGAATCCAGCGGATCGCCAGACTGGTGCGACGCGTCTGCGGCACTTCGATGGGAACCTGGTAGTTAGCGCCGCCGACACGCCGGGTCTTAACTTCCAGCAGCGGCTTGGTGTTTTCGACGGCCTTCTTAAATAGTTTGATGGGGTCGTCGCCCGAGCGCTCGCGCAGCTTCTCCATGGAGTTATAAAAGATCTTCTGCGCGGTATTCTTTTTGCCATCCCACATCATGGAGCAGATGAACTTCTCGACCATAGTCGAGCCGTACACCGGATCGGGCAGCACTTCACGATTTTCAACGCGTCGTCTACGTGGCATAAATCTCTCTTTAGGACTTGGGTCGCTTGGCGCCGTACTTGGAGCGGCTCTGCTTGCGATTAGCCACACCGGCCGTATCGAGAGCGCCACGAACCACGTGATATCGAACGCCAGGTAAATCCTTAACACGGCCTCCGCGGATCAGCACGATCGAGTGCTCCTGTAGATTGTGCCCGACACCCGGAATATAAGTAGTGACCTCAATTCCGTTAGTCAGGCGAACACGAGCCACCTTGCGGAGTGCTGAATTCGGCTTCTTGGGAGTAGACGTATATACACGCGTACAGACGCCGCGCTTCTGCGGACAGCTTTGCAGAGCGGGGCTCGCGGTCTTCCAGCGCGGCGGTTTGCGACCGTGGCGCACGAGCTGATTAAAAGTTGGCACGAATGTTCCCTTACGAATTAAAGTCGAAACTGAAAAGCGGTGAATACTGCGAGGACTTCGGACTAGCCCATGCTCCAGACAGCGTTAAATCCGCCTGAAACCTCGGGGCCGACCCCCGGCCGGATCTCCAAAAAACGATGAAGATGGTAGCGCAGGAGCAGAAGAGCTAACTCGCCAAACCTTTTTAGGCTACCTGAAGTCAACTTTTATGTCAATAGCGAGTCTTGCCCAACACAAGATGAGCATGAAGCTGGCGGCGGCCAGAGCATTTACGGTTTTGTGAACGTCGTGTACACCCATGGGTCGGTTGCAGCGCGGTTAGCGATTCCGGCTCCGCAACGTAGCGGGTAACACGCGGGGCCGCTCGCGCGATGCGCGGGAGGCTGGATCGCAGTCAAAAAGCAAGCGCCGATTGCGTGGAACGCGATTGCGGGTTAGCGCATCTGAGCTACAATTAAGAAGTCACTCTTAGTTTCAGGAAGCGGTACGCGTATGCGAACTCGACCCGTTTGTATTTTCTGCACGTCCATCTCCCTTCTGGCAACCAGCGCTTTTTTGGCCGCCCAGGATGATAAAAAGGCTTCCGGTCCCCGTGAGACGGTTGCAAAACCGCTTACGGAGAAGGAACAGAAAAAGCGCGAGGCCAAACTTCGCAAAGAGCTGGAGACGCCGTATCGCAAGTGGCTCAACGAAGACGTTACCTACATCATCACGGATGAGGAGCGGCAGGCGTTTAAGCGCTTTAGCACCGACGAAGAGCGTGAGCAGTTCATCGAGCAGTTCTGGCTGCGCCGCGACCCGACGCCCGATACGGCGGAAAACGAATTTAAGGAAGAGCACTACCGCCGCATCGCTTATTCGAACGAGCGTTTTGCTTCCGGGATTCCTGGGTGGAAGAGCGATCGCGGCCGCATTTACATTACCTTTGGACCTCCCGACGAAATCGAGTCGCATCCCTCGGGAGGCAGTTATGAGCGCCCCTCGGAAGAAGGCGGCGGCAGCACGTCCACGTTCCCGTTTGAGAAGTGGCGCTATCGCTGGATTGAAGGCATCGGCACGGACATCAACATCGAATTTGTCGACAAGACCATGACGGGCGAGTACCGGCTCACAATGGATCCGTCGGAAAAAGACGCCCTGTTAATGGTGCCGGGTGCGGGATTGACTTTGAGCGAGCAGATGGGGATGTCGAGCAAGGTTGACCGATTCAGGCGAACCGACGGAACCAACCTGGGGCAGGGTTTCGGCGGGCAATCCTCAAAGATGAATGAATTCGAGCGGTTGGAGCAGTTCACTAAACTGCAGAAGGCCCCCGCTGTCAAATTTAAGGATCTCGAAGCGCGCGTTTCTGAGCGCATTACGTTTAATGTCCTGCCGATGAGGGTGCACACGGACTTCATCCGGGTTACGAACTCGTCGATTTTGACCAATGTGACGTGCCTATTCGAAAATCGCGATCTGCAGTTCCAGGCCAAAGAGGGAGTGCAGAAGGCCGTCATCAATATATACGGGCGCATCACTACGATGTCGCGCCGGGTGGTCAATGTATTCGAACGCACGGTTACGGTGGACAGTGCCGCGGAGCAGTTGAAGGCGAAGATGGGCCTTTCGTCAATCTGGCAGGAATCGATTCCGCTTCCCCCGGGCCTTTACCGCATGAATATCGTAGCGAAGGATGTGGTTGGCGGGAATATGACCAATTACGAAGTTGCCATCAACGTTCCGCATTATGACGATGAGAAGCTTGCTTCGAGCAGTCTGATTTTAGCCGATCTAATTGAAAAAGTTCCCACCCGCAGCATCGGGACGGGGCAGTTCGTGGTGGGTGGCTCGAAGGTGCGTCCGCGCCTGACAGACAGCTTTCGCCGGGACGAAAAGATGGGAATCTGGATGCAACTTTACAATTTCCAGCCTGACGAGAAGACGCAAAAGCCCAATGCTTCGGTTGAATACGAAGTGACGAAGACGGGGACTAACGAGAAGATTTTCAATTTCAGCGAAGAGGTGTCTTCGATCCAAGGTGCTTCAGCCAATCAAGTTACCATCGAAAAGCTGTTGCCGCTGCAGACTATGCAGCCGGGCAATTATACGCTGCGGTTGAAGATCATCGACAAAAATAGAAATCAAACTCTTTCCCCGCAGACGACGTTTACGGTAACCTAGAGGCAAGGCCCGGATCTTTTCGGGCCATTTGGCATCGACTGAGTATGATGATCGGGACGAAGATCCCAACCCCATACCGACCGGCGGCGCGTTTGGCCGCCATATTCACTCTGCTCGCGCTACCTGCGTCCGTATTCGCTGTAACTCCCGTAAAGCTTGCTGGAACTTTAGAAGGCTGGGTTACGGACACGACCGGCAAGCCGCAGATGGGGGCGACGGTGCTGCTGTTCAATCGTCAGGAACGGCTTTGCAGCCGGGCCTTAACGGATGAAAAGGGCGGGTTCGCGTTTGCCAGCCTGATGCCCGATTTATATTCCGTTCGCGTGAGCCTGGCGAGATTTTTGCCGGCGATGCGTGACAAGATTGCCATTCAGGCAGGCGCGCGCAGTTTGCTGGACGTGAGCCTTTCGACGCTATTTAGTTCAATCCAGGTTTCCCCGCCGGTGCCCGGACAAACCCCTTTGATGACGGATGACTGGAAATGGACGCTGCGCTCATCGAGCGGGACGCGCCCGGTTCTGCGAATACTTTCGGATAAGACTATGCAGAAGACCAGTGCGGCTATGTTTTCAGATAGTCGCGGGCTGGTGAAGGTTTCTGGCGGTGACGGCGGGCGCACCAACTTTGGTGACGAGGCCGACCTGGGCACGGCTTTCGCATTTGCGACTTCTTTATATGAGCACAATCGGCTGCAATTCAGCGGAAATTTAGCTTACGGCTCGCCCTCGGGGCTGCCGTCAGGCGGGTTTCGGACGACTTTCAGCCGGGACGTTGGACCGGCGAGCCCAGCGGTATCGGTAACCATGCGGCAATTGTTCGTGGGTGGCGCGGGCAGTGGCGAGACGAATCTGCCTCCACTGCGAACGATGTCGGTGAGTTTCGAAGACAAGACGCAAATTTCCGACGCGCTCGGTTTGGAGTATGGCTTCGATCTGGATTCGGTCTCATTCATTCAGCACCTGCATTATTTCAGCCCGTTTGCCAAGCTCACTTACAGCCTTCCCAAGGGCAAGCTCGACCTTACATACACTTCGGGGAACGCGCGTCCGGAACTCGGCATGGACGCGAGCGACGCTGGGGCCGATCTGCAGCGTGACTTGGCGATGCTGGCGGTGATTCCGCGCGTGAGCTTGCGCGAGGGCCGGGCGAAAGTCCAACGGGGCGAGAACTACGAGCTGGGATATTCGCGCAATTTTGGATCGCGCGAGATTCGCTTGTCGGGGTATCGGGAGGCGGTTACAAACGCGACTCTGATGCTTTCCGGCTCCGATGGGGATCTCTTCTCCGGCGACATTCTGCCAGACGTGTTCACGAACAGCTCAGTGTTTAATGCGGGTAATTATCACACGCTGGGGTATACGGCGTCGGCCACGCAGAATGTGGGCGAAAACTACAAGTTGACGGTGATGTACGGGTCGGTTGGAGTGTTGGTCCCGCAGTCGGCGCAACTATTGAGCGAATCGCCGGACGATTTGCGGTCCATGATTCACGCCAGCCGGCGCGAGGCGGTGACCACTCGTGCCGCGGGCACTGTGCCGATTACCGGAACGCATTTCGTCGCGAGTTACCAGTGGACTGACTTCCGCGCGGTGACCACTGGACACAGCTACTCGACGCAGATGGCTCGGCCTGAGCCG
>JANYJA010000187.1 GCA_025358575.1 Terriglobia bacterium | reverse complement strand
TCGCGAATCTTAACCTTCGGGTTGTTCTTCGCCAGCGTCTTGGTGATGGCGGCGGTCAACGTGGTCTTGCCGTGATCGATGTGGCCGATGGTCCCGACGTTGACGTGCGGCTTGCTGCGGTCGAATTTTTCCTTTGCCATTTTGGGGGTTCCTAAAAAGTATGGAGCCGTTGACCAGGATTGAACTGGTGACCTCGTCCTTACCAAGGACGCGCTCTACCAACTGAGCTACAACGGCCAGTGCTGCAACTACTATTGTAACTGGTGGACGGGGGAGGATTCGAACCTCCGTAGCCCGCAAGGGGCGGCAGATTTACAGTCTGCTGGTATTAACCGCTCACCCACCCGTCCCTTTTAATTTATTTTGGACACACCGCTGCGCGAGACGCGCGAACTGACGAATTTAAGATTAGCACAGCGGTCAAGAGGGGAGATCGCTCGACTGCCTGTACAATTCCGAGTTGCGCCGTCAAGCAACATCTTCTTGACCGCAAACCTTGAGATACACTCGCGGGCGTCTATGCGCGAACCGAGTTCTGACATTTTCGTTTCACTGGTTATTTGCCGGGAAATCCTGACCGATTCGCACGAACTTCCCACGGCCTTCGGGATCATCAACGAGGTCATCGCTACTCCGTCAATCGTAAACTTCACATTTCCGGACGGAGGAAAAACGCCAGTCCAAATGTTCAATCCAGCGCCGGTTTCCGCCCTTGTATCTTTCCACTCGGAGTTATCACAAAATGTTGCGGTTTCGTTGATGCTTCGAAGGCCGGACGGCGAGGTTTTCGCGTCCGAGGAAAACCCCGAAAGGAAGTTACAAATCGAGGGCGGCGAGAAAGGCGCGATCTTTAAAATTTCGATTCCGTTCCAAACAGCAAATGCAGGTCTCTTCTGGTTTGAGGTTTACGTTGATCGGGTTCTGAAAAACAAAACCCCACTAGCCGTCATCCATGAACCCGAAGCTCAGGTAATTGAAGTGGCCGTGCCGATGCCCACTGGTCCCGCCGCGGAACCTCTCCCTTGAGACTGAAATCCTGGACCGATGGACCCGCATACGGAATCGCACGTTTCTTCCGGCTCGGCTTGGACTCCACTCCTAAATTACGGATGGCGTTTGCAATTTCCCATCGAAGTGATTGCTCGGATCGATACCCCCCAGAAAATTCAGCCACTGGGCCAATCACTAAGCTCGCGAGTGATTTTGCGTCTTTCTCTTTTGGCCCGCGGTTGCGGACATAGAGATAGGCTCCCGCGAATTCCTCACGGAATGCGTCAACATCCGTCACGCCATCGACGTAATTTTTTATTGAAGATTGCATACACGCAAGAATCTCGCTCATGACGCCTCCTTCTGATTTTATTATCTCCCGAAAGGTTGGGAAGAAGGAACTGTACCGAATTTTCAACGAGCCCTCATTCAGGGCCGATCTTGTGAAACGAACAAATCAACAAGTTGACGTGTCGGCCAACCCTGCTTCGCCAGAGTGCAAACAAGATCCAGGGACCATGAGCTACGTTTATGACTGGATGGAGTACGACCATCACAACGAGCGGATGCAACTGCTCGCAACGGTCCACCTATTTAGGAGACCAGACGGTTCAATCGGCGCGAGCGGTAAGCCTGACCCCGTCGTCATCGTTGTTGATGGGGTGCCCCTTACGGACCCCTAAAAGCGCTCAAATCCGTGGCGAACAAACTGAAGGCGCAATCATAAAGAGGGGACATTGAACCCGGCCCCGGGGGTCCAGTCAGATTTGGCCGGTAGGGGAAAGTAATCGGACATAGACTATTAGGCGTGCGCCGCTTCCCTCTCCTCTTTCTCTTCGCTCCGTTTTTGTTCGCGCAGGATACCGCCGTTCAGCCGCAAGGCGGGCAGTTTCCCGGGCCTTCTAAGTCACCGGCTCTTCAGGATTCGCCGGCCGATGCCGAGGCCGCGCATCAGGCTTGGCTCACCGATCTGAAAACCTGGCGCGCGGAACGGCTGACGCGCATGGGGTATGACGACGCGCAGTATCGGCGGCCCGAACTCCTATGGTCGCAGCGCAACTTCATTCAGCCGCAAATGATGGCGGAGGATCGATACTTCTACGATCCGGTGGCGCGGCGGTATACGGTCGATCGATATCTGGACGATGTCGACCAGCGCTATGGCGGCATCGATAGCGTGCTGATCTGGCCGGTGTATCCGAACATCGGCATCGATAACCGCAACCAGTGGGACCGGCACCGCGACATGCCCGGCGGCGTCCCGGCGCTGCGCCAGATGGTCGAAGACTTTCATAAGCGCCACGTGCGCGTTTTCTTTCCGGCTATGCCCTGGGACAACGGGACGCACGAACCCGGCATGTCTTTCGCGAAAGCCACGGCGCAGCTCATGGCCGAAATCGGGGCCGATGGCGTGAACGGCGATACATTCAGTGGACTGCCGCTGGCGTATCGCACGGCGTCCGATGCAACCGGGCACGCGGTCGTTTTCGAGCCCGAGGGTTCGCCGTCGAGCGATGAAGGGCTGATGTGGAACAACCAAAGCTGGGGCTATTGGAAATACGATTTTATGCCCACGGCAAGCAAATTGAAGTGGCTGGAGCCACGGCATCTGGTGCAGATTTGCGATCGCTGGGCGCGCGACAAGACGGACAATTTGCAGTTCGCGTTCTTCAACGGCATCGGCTATGAGAGCTGGGAGAACGTGTGGGGTATCTGGAACCAGATCACGCCGCGGGATGCCGAAGCGCTGCGACGCATGGCGCGCGTGGAGCGGCAGTTTGCGGATTTATTGGTCAGCCCCGATTGGGAGCCCGATGTTCCGGCGGTGCAGTACGGCGTTTATGCCACGCGCTTCCCGCGCGATGGCATGCAGTTGTGGACCGTGGTCAATCGCAACGAATTTCCGGTCGCCGGGGATCAACTGACGGTTGCCGATGTGCCGGGCGGCAAGTTTTATGACGTGTGGAATGGCGTCGAACTCACGCCGGAGCGTGCGGGGGGAAAGGCGCGGCTCAGCTTCACTATGGAAGCGCACGGGTTTGGAGCCCTCCTCGCGGTGGAGGGCGGCAAATCCGTCGCAAATCTCGCAGCGATGATGACTCAGATGCGGGACTGGTCCAAAGTCCCGCTGATGAGTCTTTCGCATGAGTGGAAGTTTCTGCCGCAACAGATGGTGGCTATCGCGCCGACAGCGGTTGCAGCGGTGCCCCAGGGCATGGTGCGGATTCCGGCGGCCTCCTTCGACTTTCGCGTAGGGGGTGTCGAGATCGAAGGGAGCAACGGCGAGGGCGTCGATTTTCAATACTCCTGGGAGCCATCGCCGCGCCGTAACCATCGTCACCGCATGCAAATTTCGAGTTTCGCGGTGGACCGGTATCCGGTAACGAACGCGCAGTTTCTTAAGTTTGTGACCGCGGCAAAGTATCACCCGGCTGACGATCACAATTTTCTGAAAGATTGGCACGATGGGCGGCCCCAGACGGGATGGGAGAAGAAGCCTGTGACGTGGGTATCGCTCGAAGATGCGCGCGCTTATGCGCAATGGGCAGGCAAGCGGTTGCCGCACGAATGGGAGTGGCAGTACGCGGCACAGGGCACCGATGGGCGCACCTTTCCGTGGGGCGACAAATGGGACGACGCGGCCGTCCCGACGCCGGTGAAGGGGCGCGAGTTGCAAGCTCCGGCCGATGTGGATGCGCATCCCCAAGGCCAGAGCCCGTTTGGCGTGATGGACACCACGGGCAACGTGTGGCAGTGGACCGACGAGTTCACCGACGAACACACGCGCGCAGCCGCACTGCGAGGCGGCAGTTACTACCAGCCGCGGAATTCGAAGTGGTATTTTCCGAACGTCTATAGTCTCGCCACGCACGGCAAGTATTTGCTGATGGCTCCGGCCAAAGACCGAGCAGGGACGCTGGGATTCCGCTGCGTCGTGGATCTACCATGACGAGTACTTTTTGATATAAAGTACTAATGACACTCTGGGACGGGCTGTTTCTTGGGTCGGTTTTGCTGGTATTTGTGTTGTCCGTGAGAATTGCTTATTCGGCGCTGCGAGGGCGATGGGCGCTGGCAACGCGGTTGGGGCGGTGGCTGGGCGTATTTATTGCCGCTTATGCAGTGGCGCTCGTGTCGTCGGCAGTTCTGATTCCGAGGCAGATTTACGCCCCCGGAATTCGAAGGTGTTTCGACGATTGGTGCATCGCGGCAGTTGGTGCGGCCACGACGGACGATCACGGCGTTTGGGCGGTAACGGTCGAAGTTTCCAGCGTTGCGAAGAGGATCCGCCAGCGCGCGCCCGATGCGCGTGTTGAGGTCGAGGATCGGCAGGGTAGGCGCTACGAATCCGCAGGCGGGCGGCTATCCGATGAAGTTGGGCCGGGTGAATCGTTTCGTGTTCGATTACCCTTCGAGCTCCCCAACGGAGTGAAGCCCGCAGGGTTGGTCGTACATCACGGCGATTTCCCCGGGGTCTTGATAATCGGAGCGGATCGGAGCTTTTTGCATACTCCCGCGCTGATGAAGTTAGCACAATGAACTTTGGGGTTGGCTCTGATTTCATTTCAAAGTGTAAGCTGGGCTCAGTGGCACAAAGATTTCAAATGCGGCGCCAGGCGTAAAGAATCCGACGATGACTTCACCAGGCACGCGAACATCGGTTGCCAGCGTCGCGGCGATCGGAAGCGTTTTGGCGGCGTCGAGTTGTTGTTTGCCGTTACTGCCGTTCCTATTTGCGGCTGGCGTCGCTGGCAGTTCCACGATACTGACGGTTTTGCGGCCGTACTTGCTGGCACTTTCACTGCTTCTGGTGGCGTATGGCTTCTTTCAGGCATGGCGCGCGAAACAGTGCCGGACGCGGACCAGCGCGATTAGTTCTGCTCTGCTGTGGACATCGGCTGGGTTTGTGGTGCTTTCAATCTTCTTTCCGCAGGTGCTTGCCAACGCCGCGGCGAACCTGTTTACGCGGTGATCCCATGAAAATTATGCGCAGTCTTATGGTTGCTGGGGCTCTGGCCCTCGCCGGAATTTTGTTCTACTTTTATGGCGGCCACCAAGTGCCGCCGGGCCAGCCACCCCTTGCGAATTTGACTGCCGAGACCATGCCGAGCATCAAAGATGCTTTCAATGCCGCAAATGGTAACGTGCGCGTAGTGGTGATGCTGTCGCCCACTTGAACAACCTGTCTGCGGGGGGCCTCCGCAGCCGAACGCTTATTGGCTGACCTGATCGGCAAACCGGTGCGGGCTCTGGTGGTGTGGGAGCCTGTGCTTCCAACCGATTGGGGACCGCCTTCGACGACGGCACTCAAGAGAATCTCCGATCCACGCGCCGTGCAGTTTTGGGACAAAGACCGGCTCGTGTCGCATCGGATGGGTGAGCACGACGGCGACAGCATCGTTTGGGATCACATAGCCGTTTATGGGCCGGGTGCGACTTGGGTGGATGGCCCGCCGCGGCCGGTCTACGCCGACGGCCCAGTAGTTCGGGTGTTGGAACCGGCGCGAACGGCTATCGTGAAGGCCCTGAGCGGAGTTTGAGTCAGCTAGACAATAACTTGCTTAACCATTCCGCGCGGCGGAGCCGATACAGAACGTGCGGTCGCAAAGCGTGGCCAGCCGGCATCCGGGGATGCTCAAAGTCATCGGAAGGGTTGCGCGCCATGCCAATTTTCTCCATCACTCCGCGGGATGGCCTGTTTGCTGGAACGGTGAACGAAACAACCTCACGAAGGCCAATAGTTTCGAACGCATAGCCAAGCACCTCGCGCGCACCCTCAGTGGCCAATCCTTTTCCCCAATGCTCGGCGGATAGCCGCCAACCGATTTCTACACAGGGCATAAATGGGGCCGCAAAGCTCGGCACCGACAGCCCCACAAATCCGATCAAGGAGCCGGTTTCTCGAAGTTCCGCCGCGAAAAGACCGAACTTGTGCTTTTCAAAATGCAGTTCAATGCGATCCATCAGTTCATCGCTCGCTTCGCGTTGAAGAATAGCCGGCATGAACTCCATCACACGCCGGTGCGCATTTAGATCCGCGAAGGGCCGCCGATCCGATTCCCGCCAACGCCTCAAGATTAGCCTGGCGGTGGAAAGATTGTCCGTCATCGTTCTATTGTAACATTCGAATATTCGCATGTAATAATAAAAGGATGCAGGGCGACCCGCTCCGAAGATTCAAAGCCGATATTTTCCAGGCGCTCGCTCACCCCACGCGCATCGCTATTTTGGAGTTCTTGGGCAAAGGCGAGCTCTCCGCCGGAGCGCTCATGGAAAAGCTGGGGATGGAGCAGGCTAACGTTTCGCAGCATCTTGCAGTGCTGCGTGCCAAGCGGATCGTGGCGAATCGCAAAGCTGGAAATCAGGTGTTCTACTCGGTTCAAGACCCCATCATCGGCGAGGTTTTGTCTTTGATGCGGACCTATTGCCGTGCCCGCCTGAAGGAAACGTTGGGAATGTTGGGCGAGACGCGGAAGGCAGTTAGGGTCCGGTGAGCGTTCTGCCGAAATATCTCCCGCGCTCCGTGGAGTGTCTGCACGGGTACACGGGAAAGAAATTCACGCATGACCTGATCGCGGGATTAACCGTCGGGCTGGTTGCGCTTCCTCTGGCGATGGCCTTCGCAATTGCTTCGGGTGTCGCGCCGCAAGCTGGTTTATATACCGCGGTCGTGGCGGGATTTATAATCTCCGCGCTGGGCGGATCGCGCACGCAGATTGGCGGGCCAACGGGTGCGTTCGTCGTGATTGTCGCGGGCATCGTCATTAAGTTTGGCGTGTCGGGATTGGCGATGGTGGGAATCATGGCGGGTGTTTTGCTGATCGCCATGGGACTCACGGGTTTAGGCGCGGCGGTGAAGTTCATTCCGAGGCCAGTCATCATCGGGTTTACCAATGGCATCGCGCTGCTGATTGCGTCTACTCAAATCAAGGATTTCCTGGGGCTGCGGACTCCCCCGGTCCCGAGTGAATTCCTGCTCCGCATTCGCATGCTGCTGGCCTCCGCGAGCACGGCGCGGTGGCAGACCGTGGCTGTGGCGGGGGCGTCGCTAGGGATCATCCTGCTATGGCCGAGGGTGACCAGGCGGATTCCGGGAACCATCGTCGCGCTATTCCTCTCGACGGTGGCCGCGGCTGTTTTTCATCTGCCGATCGAAACCATCGGCAGCAAGTTCGGCGGCCTCCCACGGGGCTTCCCGCCTTTCACGCTTCCTCATTTTCGGGCGGATCAAATCCTCCTGCTGCTTCCTTCGGCGTTTACGGTCGCGTTTCTGGCTGCGGTGGAGAGTTTGCTCTCGGCCGTGGTGGCTGACGGAATGAGCGGAGATCGTCACAATTCGAATGTGGAACTGGTGGCTCAAGGCGTGGCCAATATTGCCTGCCCGCTATTCGGCGGCATACCGGCGACGGGCGCGATCGCTCGCACGGCGACCAATATCCGGTCTGGAGCCGTCACGCCGGTTGCGGGCATGATTCACGCGCTCACTCTGCTGGCTATCCTTCTGGTCGCGGCCCCGCTGGCGCGCTTCGTTCACTGGCGACGCTTGCGGCCGTGCTCTTCGTAGTGGCTTACAACATGGGCGAGTGGCGCGAGATTGGCGCCATTCTTCATTTGTCGAAAGCTGACATTGCCGTTTGGACCACCACGTTTGCTCTTACCGTGTTTTCCGACCTGACCGTTGCGGTCGGAGTCGGCATGACCCTGGCGGCGCTTTTATATATCCATCGGGTGGCACAAACCACGACGGTAGCGCTGGTCACTCGCGAGTATCTGGCGGACGGGTTGGCGCACGTTCTTCAGGATAAAGAGATCCCCGCGAATGTTACCATCCTTCGAATTCATGGACCCTTCCTGTTTGGAACAACAGAAAAGCTGGCGGCAGTTACGAAGGATCTGAATCAACTGGCGGATGTGGTGATCCTGCGTCTTCGTAATATGACGGCCCTGGACGCCACCGGAATTCACGCGCTGGAGCAATTGGCGGATCGCCTGCATAAGGCGGGGAAAACGCTGCTGCTTTGTGGGGCGAGGGATCAGCCTTCCCGGCTGATAGCGAACTCCACTTTCCTGAAACATGTGGGCGCGGAGAATGTGCTGCCGCATGTTCAGGCGGCTCTGGTTCGCGTCAAGAAGATCCAAGAGAATATCGCCGACGTGGTGCCGCCGCGTGAAACTTTGCGTTAGGTCGGCACCACGATCTTGGCCTGCGGATTCTCCACCACAAAGCGGCGTTCCCTGCCGGTAACGTCACGCAGTATTTCATCGTGAAGCGCCATGGCACCAACCTACAGCATCCCCGCATACCAATCGATCACTCCCCGCCCGTACATCAGAACCGCCAAGCCGCCGATGCCGAGAAAGGTGCCGAGCGGGAGCGCGTAAGTCGCGGGGTCTGATTTAGTCCAGCGTAAGTAGATCAGACCAACTACCGAACCGAGCACGGAACCGGCGATCAGCGTCAGCAAAGTAGGGCGCAGCCCTAAAAAAGCCCCGATCATCGCCAGCATTTTGACGTCCCCCAGGCCCAATCCATCTACGTGTCGCAGCTTTTGGTAGAGCACGCCGGCCATCCACAGCGCTCCGCTCGGCAGAAGCATGCCTAGCACCGCTTCGGCAATGGATAGAGCGCGCGAATTCCAGTCCAGGCCTGCCATGGAAGCCATTGCGTGAGCCGTGGTTTCGGCTACGGGGAGAACGCAGGCCAGCATCAGGCCCACGAGCAAGCCGCCAAGAGTGAGTTCGTCGGGCAGGATGCGGGATTCCAAATCGGTGAAGATGAGTGCGATGAGAATCGCGGAAAGCAGGCAGCCCCGCAGCGCTTCCAGACTGATGCCGAAGTGCCAGACGAAGTGTGCGAAAAACGCTCCAGTAAGTAACTCGACCAACAGATAGCGCGGCGAGATCCGGGCGTGACAATCGCGGCAGCGGCCCCGCAGCAGCAGGTAACTTAGCACCGGAATGTTGTCGTACCAAGCTATAAGTTGGTTGCAGGCGGGACATTTCGAGCGCGGCTGGACCACGGATAGATCGTTGGGCCAGCGATGGATGACCACGTTGAGAAAGCTCCCGATCAATAGTCCGAACAGGGCGGCCAAAAGTGTTTCAATCATGCAGCAGATCTCTGTAAACCTGAAGCGTGTCGCGCACCATGCGGCCTTCGGAAAACTTCATCGCAACCGTTTGACGCGCGTTCTCGCTGAATTGTCTGGCGGGTAGTTCGCGGATCGCCGCGGCCACGGCGGACATTTTGTTCTCGACCAGCAGCCCATTCTCGCCGTGCGCGATAATTTCGGGAATTCCGCCCACTCGGCTCGCGATTACCGGAACGCCTGCCGCCATGGCGAGCAGAATCGCGGAGCCGAGGCCTTCAGTTTCGCTTAAGTAAATAAATCCAGAGGCACGAACCATGTCGCGCTCTAAGTTATCCGAACAGAGAAGTTCACGACCCGCGGCGCGCGCGGCCTCGATGGCGAGTGGCATTCCCTTGCGCGCGTCAAGCGTAAGTGGAGTCACCAGGGGGCCGCTGAAATCGGACATAAGGGAGACCGGCACGCCATCATGGACGATTTGAATTTGCTCCGCTGAAATTTCGACCGCGCGCAAAATGTCGGCGACGTGCCGCGACACGGCGATGTAGCGATCCGGGCGGGCATATTTCCACCGTGAGAAAATGCCGCGCTGAACCGGAAACGCAACCCGGCGGGACACCACCAGCGGGCGAACGCGGTTGATCGCGGCCATGGTGTGGGTGCGGGCGTCGTGCGCGTGGATCACGTCGGTTCGGGGCCAGTTGCGCCACGCGAGGCCGCGGACGTCGAAGCCTTCGGCAGCGGCCATGCGATACAGCGGCGCGTCGGCGCGCGCCAGCAGTGTCGAATGAACTCCCAATCCAAGCAGACCGCGCATCAAACGCAGCACCTGCCACTGGCCGCCGCGCATTTCGTGGCCGGAATCGAGGTGCAGGATTCGCATGGCGCGTTAACTTTTGTTCCGCGCTTTGGCGTATTTCAGAAAGGTGTAGAGGGCGCCCATGCGGGCGAGCGTCAACCCCTCCACCCCATCCATAAAGCCGCGCTGCAGCACGTACGTTCGGAAAAAATTCCACGCCGGATCGACGATCAAGTGCTGCAATCCCACATTCCCGCCGCGCGCCACAATCTCTTCCGCCGCCAGCGTGGTGTAACGGTCCATGGTCCGAAGATGCTCGGAAATAGATTCGCAGGTGAAGTGAAGAAGCTTCGAATCCAGATGCCCCACGCTTCCGCTAACGCGCACGCTCTCGTGAACGAAGTCGCCCGACCACTGCGCTTTACGGCGGTCATAGAGACGTACTTTGCGATCGGGGTACCAGCCGCCGTGTAGAATCCAGCGACCGCAATACTGCGCCAGCCGCGGCATGCTGTAGGCGTCGAACTGAGGGCCGTTTTTTTTGAGCGTCCAGATATCACCTTCGAGCGCTTCACTGAGGACTTCGTCGGCGTCGAGCGAAAGTATCCAGTCATGCGATGCCAACTCCGCCGCCGCGTTTTTCTGCTTGGCGTATCCCGGCCACGGGCGTTCGACGACCCGTACTCCCAGGTTCCGCGCAACTTCCCGCGTTCGGTCGGATGAGCCGCTGTCGAGCACCAGAATTTCATCGCAACAGCGCAAGCTTTCGATGGCGCGCGCGATGTTACGCTCTTCGTTCAAGGTGATGATGGCGCCGGTGATTTTGAAGTCGCCTGGGGCGGGCATCGGCTCAACCATTGCCGATGGGGGCGAGCATGAAGCACAACACGAATATCGCGAGTGCGAGCACCCCGAGCTTGCGGCGGGCCATGTTAATTTCGGTCAGGTCATAAATCGCCGGGTGCTTGCGAGCGAAGATAAAGAGCAGCGCCGCCCAGACCAGCCAGCCGGACCAGTAACGAGCACCGAGCGGGACCAGTCCCAGGATGAACAGCCTCGATATCAAGCGGTGCTTCTCGCCCAGCAGCGCATAGAGAATGTGGCCGCCATCAAGCTGCCCGACGGGAAGCAGATTCAGAGCTGTAGCGAAGACCCCGATCCAAGCGGCGCGCGCCACCGGATGCAAGTAAATGTCGGCGGAACCGACGCCTGGGAAGATAACGCGTTCGAGTATCCAAAGCAGCGGCGGGGTTCCAAACACAACGCTGCCCTGATGAGCGATTCCCGGGAGAATCTTTGAAAGCGCCAGCCCTGCCGAGAGTGCCGGCAGCAGAAATATGAAACCCGCGATAGGGCCGGCGATGCCGATATCGAAAAGAATGTTCTTCGAATAAATAGACGAGCGAATTCGGATAAAGGCCCCGAGCGTTCCGGTAAATGTGGGCGCGGGCAGGAAGTATGGAAGGCTGGCATCCACGCCGTAGTAGATGCAAGCGACGTAATGACCGAATTCGTGGGCCAGCAGAATGGTCAGCAGCGTAAGCGAAAAAGGCAGACCGCCAAGTAAGACGCTCGGGTCGCGCCACCAGTCCAGAAACACGTTCATGTCGCGCTCGATGGTGAATGCCGGAAGGTTATGCGCGAAATTGAATTGCATGCGCGACCCGACCATGCTGGTGGTCATGAGCGTAAGCGCGAACAGCAGAACGTGCAACCAGAGCCGCTGCGACCGGACGGCTGAAAAGCGCGCTCCGGTCTCAAATCGCGAAACCGGAATTACGCGACCCGGCACAACCGGCGATAATTCTTCGGGATACACTGTGCCGGCGAGCCCGATTATTGCAGAGTCTGCAATTCCTTACCCGGCTTGAATCGGACGGCTTTCCCGGGCGGAATGGAAACCTCGGCGCCGGTGCGCGGGTTGCGGCCAATTCCCGTCTTTCGCGGCTTCACATTGAACACCCCGAAACCGCGCAACTCGATGCGATCGCCTCGTTCGAGGGCCTTCTTCATGTGCTCGAAAACTGTTTCCACGGCCATCTCGGCCTTGGTTTTGGTGATGCCAGTTTTATTGACAACTTCATTGATGATATCGAGCTTAATCAAATGGGCCTCCGGAACAGCCAAGTCAACTTGATGATAAAGTTGAGGTTACACCCATGTCAAGCGACTCCGCCGCAACTTCCGCGCCGCGCATCGACCTTCAGCACTTCAGGCAAACGTGCGGCAAGTATGCCACCGGTGTCACCATCGTCACACTTTTCGATTCCACGGGGCAGCCGCACGGGCTCACCGCGAACTCGTTCACCTCGGTATCGCTCGATCCTCCTCTGGTGCTGGTTTGCGTGGATAATAAGGCCGGCATTCTGGCGCATTTTCACGCGGCCGAATTTATGGGCGTGAATATTCTGCGGGAATCGCAGAAGGATTTGTCCAACCGTTTTGCGGGGCGCGGCGAAGACCGCTTTGCGGGCATCAAGTGGCAGCCGGGCGCGACCGGGGTGCCGATTCTGCCGCAAGTTATCGCCACGTTCGAGTGCGCCATCGTGCAGCGCATTCCGGCCGGCGACCACACTATCATGCTGGGCGAAGTTCACCACATCACTTCGCGGCACGGAACTCCTCTGCTTTATTTCAGCAGCCGATACCACATCCTCGGGACGGCGGAGGAAGGAGTAGACTTTTTGATATGAATCGCAGACATTTCCTCATGGGTACGGTGGCAGCCGCGGGCGCGGCCACCAAGAGTGTGGCGAGCGCCAATGACCGCGTGCGCGTGGCCTGCGTCGGCGTGCGCGGCCAAGGCAATTCTCATATCGGCGCGTATTTGGCGATGGAAAACGTGGAGATTGCGGCCGTGTGCGACATCGATGAAACGGTGTTGAACAAGCGGCTCGGCGAGATCGAAGCCAAGAGCGGCAAGCGTCCAGCGGCCTTCACCGATCTGCGCAAACTGCTCGAAGACAAGTCAATCGATGCGATCTCGATTGCCACGCCGAACCACTCGCACACGCTCCAGACCATTTGGGGATGCCAAGCCGGCAAGGATGTCTACATCGAGAAGCCGTGCTCGCACAATATGTTCGAGACCAGGCAGATTGTGGCCGCGGCGCGGAAGTACGACCGCATCGTGCAGCATGGAACCAATAGCCGATCGACCGTGGCATTGCGCGAGGCTGTGCAGAAATTGCAAGAGGGCGTGATCGGTGACGTTTATATGGCGCGGGCGCTGTGCTTCAAATGGCGCGACACCATCGGCCGCAAGCCGGTGGAGCCGGTGCCTCCGGGCGTGAATTACGATCTTTGGCTGGGCCCGGCGCCGAAGCATGAGTTCACGCAGAATCGCTTTCATTACAACTGGCACTGGTTTTGGGACTACGGCAATGGCGATCTGGGCAACCAGGGTATCCATGAAATGGACATCGCACGCTGGGGATTGGGCGTAAAACATCCCGCGAAGGTGAGCGCCATTGGCGGCCATTTCATGTTCGATGACGATCAGGAGACGCCCAACACGATCAACTCAACTTTCGAGTTTACCGAAGGCGGCAAGCGACGCCTGCTGGTGTTCGAGGTGCGGCACTGGATGAGCAATCACGAAGGCGGAATCGGCGAAAAGAAGGGTGACCCGAACACGGTTGGCAATCTTTTCTATGGCTCGAACGGGTACATGGCGATTGACGGGTACGGGTCGTACAAGACTTATTTAGGGAAAGAGCAGGAGCCGGGGCCGAGCCGCAAAGAAGGCGGGAGTAACTGGGTGAATTTCATTCAAGCGGTGCGAAGCCGAAAGAAGTCGGACCAGAATGCGCCGATTGAAGAAGGCGCGCTCTCTACCCGGTTGGTCCATCTGGCTAACATTTCTTACCGTACCGGACATACGTTGAACTACGACGGCGAGTCGATGACGTGTCCGGGAGATCACGAGGCGAATCGGTATTTCACGCGGGATTACCGCGCTCCGTTTGTGGTGCCGCAGAAGGTTTGAAGGATGGGCAGTAACGCGCTGCCCTACTTCGCCGCCTTATGCGCCAGCCTGCTGCAAGCGTCCCCGGCTCCTAAAATATCCATGGCCGCCGCGCCCTGCTCCATGAACTCGATCTTCCCTGCCTTGTCGATCACGAAAGTGACCCGGTTGGCCATCCCCATTTTCGGAATCATGATTCCGTAGGCTTCACCAACTTTCCGGTCCTTGAAATCGCTCAACAGCGGAAAACTCAGCGTCAACTTCTCGGCGAAAGCTTTTAGAGAATAGACATTGTCTGTGCTAACGCCAAATACCTGTGTGTCCGCGCCTTCGAATTTTTGGCTACCTAACTGGTAAGCCTGCATTTCCTTCGTTCAACCACCGCTGAAAGCGGCCGGGAAGAACGCCAGCACCACATTCTTCTTGCCGCGAAAGCTCGACAGCGTCACGGGTTCTTTGCCCTGCGTGGAAGGCAGCGTAAAATCGGGTGCCATGTCGCCCACTTTCAATGTGGTGGACATGGGCGCGGTGGCCGGAGCCTGCGCAAAAGCGCATGCGGCCAAAAGCGCCGATGCAAAAACGGGTAAGGTTTTCATAGTTCCTCTCACCAGCAGTTTGCCACAAATGCCCGGAACAAAACGGGCGGCGTTCTCGTCATTAATCCCGATGAAGACCAATGCCTCGTTTGTCGAGGCCATTTTCGTTGCGGCAGGCTCCATCCGCGGCAGCAAGCTCCGCAGTTTCCTCACCCTGCTCGGCATCATCCTCGCCACCACCACCCTCATCGCCGTCATGTCCGTCATCGAGGGCATGAATCAGTACATCGCCGAGCACATCACCGCCGATCTCGGCACCGGCAGCTTTCTCGTCCAGCGCATCGTCATGGTCGGCCAGTGGGACCCCAAAAAGTATCTCGAGATGACGCGGCGCAATCCCAAAATGACACGCACCGAGTTCGAGTTCCTCAAAAGTAAAGTAAGCATGAGCCGCGAAATCGGCATGGAATCCGACCGCAACGCGACCGTGCAGCGCGGTTCCGAGCGCGTCGAAGGCGTCGATCTGGAAGGGGCTAGTCCCAACGTCGGACTCATCAGCAACCTGGAAGCCGCCGAGGGTCACTTTCCCCTCGAAACGGAAGACCAGCGCCGCATGATGGTGGCTTTCATCGGCAATGACATCAAGACCAAACTCTTCGGCAAGGTCAACGCCATTGGCAAGACCATCGATATCGAAGGCAGCCGTTTTGAAGTGGTCGGCGTCGCCAAGATCAAGGGCACCATCTTCGGCAACTCCATGGATAACTTCGTCGTGATCCCCATCGAAAGCTACTTCAAAGTCTTCGGTTCCCGCGATGGGTTGGCTTTTCACGCACTGGCCATCGACCAGCAACACCTTTTTCAGGCGCAGGATGAAGTGCGCATGCTGCTGCGCGCCTATCGCCACGTGCCGCTCAAGGAAGACGACAACTTCGGCATCTTCACCGCCGACAGCATCGTCTCGGTATGGGAGAAGATGACTGCCGCCATCGCCTCCACCGCCATAGCCGTGGTGTCCGTCTTCATGGTGGTCGGCGGCGTCGTGATCATGAACATCATGCTGGCCGTCGTGACCGAGAGAACGCACGAGATCGGCATCCGCAAAGCCGTGGGTGCCAAGCGTGCCGACATCCTGAAACAGTTTCTCGTCGAATCGTCACTCATGTCGGCTGCGGGCGGATTGATCGGCGTTGCGCTTGCGTGGGCTATAGCAATCCTGGTGAGGAACGTGACTCCCGTCCCGATGGCGGTTCCGGCTTCGGCAGTTTTCGTCGGTGTCACGCTCTCGGCTGTCGTGGGCCTGTTCTTTGGAATTTACCCCGCGCGCCGCGCGTCAAAACTGGACCCGATCGTCGCTCTGAGGGCGGAAAATTGACCATCGGGTCCATCGGCTCGGGCGTCGGCCTTGCGCTCTCCACTATCCGCGAACATAAGCTCCGTGCTTTTCTGACCGTGCTCGGCGTCATCATCGGCACCGGAACGGTCATCGGCGTCGGTTCCATCATCACCGGCCTTGATGGCGCCATCAGCAGCTACGTCAAGAACTTCGGCCCCAACATGATCATGGTCATGAAGACCAATAATGATTTCGCGAGTAACAGCACGCCCGAAGAGCGCCGCCGCAAGCCGCTGACCATTGAGAACGCGCGCGCCATCCAGGAAAACTGCCCGGCGGTCGCTTTCGTAAGTCCGTTTCTGAGGCCGTCGTGGTCGGGGATTTTGCGAGCCAAGTATAAGGGCAACGATCTTTTCCGCATCCAGGTAGGCGGCGTCGAGGAAGCTTACGCAGCCGGTGGGACCGTGATGAAAAAGGGTCGCTTCATCAGCGATATCGATAGCGTTCGCCGCATGCCGGTCACGGTCATCGGCGAGGACATACAAAAAACCTTCTTCCCGGTCATCGACCCCATCGGCAAAGTGATCGAGTTGAATGGACATCAGGTCGAAGTGATCGGCGTGATGGAGCGCCCCGCTGCGTCCATGCCCGGCCAGGAAGATCTGCGCGTCCTGCTCCCCTACTGGACCATGCATAAGATGTTTCCCAACGCGCGCGAGCATATGATCGTCGTGACCGCGAAAGAAGGCATGCTGGCGCAGGCGCGCGATGAGGTGGAAGCCGCGCTCCGCGTCGCCCGCCGCGTTCCCAAGGGTGCCGACGACAACTTCTGGATCTCGACCGGCGAGCAGATGATCGAACACTTTCATTCGGTAACGGCCATAGTGGCGATCGTGATGGTGGTGCTGAGTTCCATCGGCCTTCTGGTCGGCGGTATCGGAGTGATGAACATCATGCTGGTATCGGTCACCGAGCGGACCCGCGAGATCGGAATCCGCAAAGCCATCGGCGCGCGCCGCAGTGACATCGTCGTTCAATTTCTCACCGAGGCAGTGGTTCTCACCGCTCTGGGAGGAATGCTCGGCATGGCGCTCGGCTGGCTCATCTCCGTCGCCGCCCGCCTGATCTTTCCCAGCCTCCCGACCGAAGTTCCTTTGTGGTCGGCGGTGATGGGAGTGCTGGTGAGCGTCGGCGTCGGCCTCTTCTTCGGCATCTGGCCCGCCGGAAAAGCCGCGCGGTTGGACCCGGTAGTCGCGCTACGCTACGAGTAGCCGCTATCGCTCCCGGGTGAGGGCTAGGCGCACGGCTAGTTCCGGCGGTAGCGAAGCCTCGACCTCGGGTGTCAGAAGACCAGCCTCATCCAGATCTTTGAGGTGCGCTTCATCCTTGGCCCGAAAGCTGGTGAGCTTCATCCGCACCAGATCGGCGAGCGGAATGAGACGCAGACCTTGGATCGTTTCCGCCGGCACGCTCAACGCGGGAGTCGCGGTTACGTATTCGGGGCGGACCTTCTCCCCGGAGAACACCAGATGCACGGCCCGGCGGGTGCCCGGTTGGCCTGAGCGGACCAGCATGTCGACGCCGGCGACGTGGCGAAGTTCCATGCCATAGGGCTTGGCGGCTTGCGCGATGCGGTCCAGATCCTCTCGCTGGACGGCGATGTCGATGTCCTTGGTGAGGCGTCCGGCATCCGGTTCGACGGCCTCCACGTAAAGATAAACGGCGAGTCCACCAACGATGCGATATCCAATTCCGGCCGATGAAAAGATCTTCTCCACCAGATTCGCCAAGTCGAAGAGTTGTTCCACGCGCTCCTCAAAGAACCGGTTGAAGATGACCATAGGTTCGTCTTCATTGTATTCACATCGTCCAGGCTGAAACCGCGCCCCTGCCCATCACGAAAGGATGTTGTAATTAAGTCGAGTGAACGACCGCGCGCGACAACCGGAAATAAGATCAGCAGTGGCCGGATGTCCGGGCGCATTTAGATCGCATCGCGATGGCGGTAAATATGGCCACTACCGGGAGTTTCACTGAGGTTGCTATCCCTCATCGCTCTTTGTGAACCTCCGTTGCGGCTGGCGTTGAGTTCCTCGGTCACCCAATCAACATTCTGTCTAGCTCCCGAAAGTATCGCGCGCCAGCGCCTGGGAGCGGCTGAAGTCCCCCCCCCCCAAAAAACGCTCCCGCGAAGCCTAAAACTCCGCGAGAGCGTAAAATCCCTCGAACTTACGCGCCAAAACCTACGCGCTAAACGAGCTGCCACATCCGCACGTCGACTTTACCTGCGGATTATTGAACTTGAATCCCGAGCCTTCCAGCGTCTCCACGTAATCCACCTGCGCGCCATCCAAATAGAGCAGGCTCGCCTGGTCCACGAAAACCTTCAGGCCGTCATAGTTGTATGTCTTGTCGAGCATGTTGGGCGTATTTTCGAACGCCATCGAGTAGCTAAACCCCGAACACCCGCCACCCACCACGGAAATACGCAGCCCGGCCGGCTTCGGCTCCTGGCCGTCCAGAATCTCTCTCACCTTCGTCACCGCTGTCTCAGTTAATTGGACCATATCGGAAAGAAAACCCCCTTTCAGGCTTCAAATCTAGTATACAGGCAATCCGATGCTCCCCGACCCCGCCCGCGATTCAAATACCCCCGGAATCTGATATCTTCCAAGAGGAGCGGCCCGCAGGTGATGAAACCACTTGCACGGTGAATGCGTCGAAATGGGCGTATGGGAACACTGACTGGCGCGCTCACACTTCCGGCTTTCGGAAACAAGGTTGCAACCAGGACCAAAGTGGATTATCAGAATACCCCGGAAGGCGCGCTCGTGCGCCGCGCACAATCAGGCGAGGAACTGGCCTTCCGCGAAATCGTGGAACGTTATCAATCCAAGGTATTTTCGATTATCCACGGCATCGTCCGCCAGCGTAACGACGTTGAGGATATTGCCCAGCAGGTGTTCGCCAAAGTCTATTTCTCGATCAAGAATTTCGATTTCCGCAGCTCGCTTATCACCTGGATATACAAAATCACGGTAAACGAGTGCTTCGACTACCTTCGCAAGAAGAAAGTCCGCAAGCTTACCTACGAAAGCGACATGAGCGAAGACGAAGTCCGCCGCGTGGAAAACAGCGAGCCCCCCAAGGACCGCCAGCGCCCCGCCGACACCACTCTTGCCAATCGCGATTATGTGCTGAAACTGCTTTCCAAAGTGTCTCCCGAGGAACGAAACCTCCTGATGCTAAAGGAAGTGGAAGGCTATTCGGTCGAAGAGCTGGCCACTATGCTCAGCATGAATGAGAATACAATTAAGGTTAAACTCTTCCGCGCCCGGCAGAAGCTTGTCAAAGCTTCGCAGCGCCTGGAAAGAGCGCCTGGCATGGTCGGAACGTAACCGTTTTGAAAAGGAAAATGTTATGCATGATGTGATTTTGAAAGGTTTGGAGGACTATTTAGGCGGTTCTTCCAGCCGCGAATTCGATGCCCACCTGGTGTCGTGCAACCCCTGCGGCCAGGAGGTTCGCCGGATTCGGGAGACCAGCAGTTTGCTCGGCGCCTTGCAAACCAGCCACGATTTGTCGGAATCTGTGCCTGAAGCACCGCCAAGTTTTTACGCCAGCCTCGCCAGCCGAATCGATTCGCAGCGCAAGCAGTCGTTTTGGAGCCTGTTCTCGGTCGATCCCGCTTTTGGCCGTCGTGTGGTCTTCGCTTCTTTGATGACCCTCGGGGTGCTCGGCGGCGTTCTTGTTACTCAAGAGCGAAGCTTCACCACCGAGTCCACTCCCGAATCTATTTTGGCCCACGATGGTTCCGTGCCCCACGTCGACGGAGCCGATCGCGACCGCATGTTTATCACGCTGGCCACCTACAACCACTAGATTCCATGGGCACCACCACGCTCGACCATTCCGCGATTCAAAGCCCCAAGACCAAAATGCTGGGTGCGCTGCTCCTTGTGTTTCTTTGCGGCATGGTCGTTGGCGCGCTCGGAATGAACCTCGGTGTCCACCGGTCGTTCCACCGTAGTCCCGAAATTTCCAAGCATGTGGATACCTCCATGACTCTGCAAAAGTGGAAGAGGGAACTCAATCTTACCGACTCTCAAATGTCGCAGATTGAATCGATCCTCGACGACTTTTCCACCTATTACGACACCGTTCTGGCCGACGGAAAAACGCGGATTCTCAAAATCCTCGACGAGCCCCAGCGCAAGAAATTCGAGCAGCTGCTCAAAACCCAGCCGTAGCGGGCGTTGACTCGCCCTCCGCTTGCGGTCATCATCGTTGTGTATGAAAATTCTGGCCTATCTTGCCGTGATTCTGGCATTTGTCTCCTGCTCGCGCGAAAAAGCGGCAGACCCCGCCAGGGTAGTCGCGCTAGGTGAACGCGCTACTGCTGGCGCGCTCATTTATAACGCCTTCGAGACCCAATGGGCCGTCAGTCTCCCCGATAAGCCCAACCCGCGCGTTCCCACCAACCGCTTTCTTCTCGTTCACTTAACTATCGTAAACAGCAGCGCCGCGCCGGTCACCATTCCCAGTCTGAGCGTTGTCGACGATTCCGGAGAGGTCTATAACGAGCTCACCAACGGCACCGGTGTCCCGAACTGGATGGGTATTTTGCACACTGTCAAACCCGCCGACAGTGAACAGGGCAATGTCCTTTTCGACGCACCCCCCAAACATTACAAACTCAAGGTGACAGGTGAATCCGAAGACAAGTTCGCCTACATCGACATGCCCTTAAACTTCGCCCCGGAAAATCCCAAGCCTACCGATCCCGGTGTCCAGCCCTAACGTATGTGGCGCTTTCTCGCCCTGGCCGTCCTAGCTCTTCCCCTCTCCGCCGCCTCGCTCGCCATCGTCAACGCTGCCGTCCACGAGTCCGAAGGCGGCCCCGTCGCCAATTCGTCAACCCAATTCGTCGCCGGCGAAACCGTCTATCTCGACTTCCAGCTCACCGGTTACCACGTCTCCCCCGATCAAAAGATCAAGCTGAGCGTCCACATCGACGCCTTCGATCCCAAGGGCGTCCTGGTCGTCGAAAGCATCGACACTGTCCTCGATACGGTCGTCTCTCCGCAGGATAAAGACTGGAAGCCCAAAGTGCGCCAATCGATCGTGCTGCCGCCCATTGTCCCCGCCGGCGAATTCCACATCAAAGCCGCGGTTGAAGATGACGTCTCCCACGACAAAGCCGCCGCCGATATCGCGTTCCATGTAAACGCCCCCCAAGTCGAGGCCAGCCCGGAACTCACGCTTCGGAATTTCAATTTTTACCGCGGCGAGGATGATCCCGCGCCGCTGCCCCTCGCCGCCTACCGTCCTGGCGATGCACTCTTCGCCCGCTTCGACATCACCGGCTTCCGTCACGGCGACCGCAACACCGTCAACGTCAGTTACGGCGTTTCGGTGCTAACTGCCGCGGGCAAGGTTCTTTACACGCAACCCGAGGCGGCCGTCGAAAACAGCTTCTCGTTCTACCCCAAGCCCTATGTCCCTGGCGCGATGAATCTAAGCCTGCAAAAAAACATGCCGCTAGGCGAATACACGTTAGTAGTGAACGCCCGCGACCTGGTTGGCAAGCAAACCTGCGAAGTCAAAAAAACCTTTCGCCTTGAGTAGATTTCCCGAATCTTAACTCCCTGACCCATCACTGCGCCCAATCGCGCTAGTACTAGTGAGGCCAAGCGGCGAAACATTTCAGTGCCTCCCGGATTTCAGCATGACGACCGCCAACGCTACCGTCACTTCCTGGGCCCCCACCGGGTACGGCCAAATTAGGGCAATAACTGACTTGCCAAATCACATCATGCTACCGTGGTGGCGGCGTGACAGGCCGGAAGGAATCAGGCAAGCTTCTGTGCGATCTGATCTTCCAGAATCTCTCTGACAGTTAGCGGAATAATCACCCTGCCAGACTTGCGGAAGAAGCTGCTGATTTCAGATAGAGCGTCTGACGTGTAATCGAAGGAAACGAAGAATCCCTTCTTTCGGTCCTCACGTGCCATCATCGCTTCGAAAGAATCAATATCGGGCCTGCCGGCCTTGTCCTTCTGTTTCACCTGGATCGGGTACCAGTCATCCATGAAATCCAGTGTGCCTTCTTTCGGTGTTGGGGCGGATGACACTGGGAAGATTCGGCCATCAATACCCATGTCGCCTACCTGCTTCGCATTCTTGTTGCCGCCGATTGCTATGACGGCCCAGTTCTCGAATTCAAACGGCGGTATCCGCATCAGCTCGGATTCTGTACGCGGCAAGTCCCGCACAATGAACCCGCGCCCAGACACCCATAACTTCTCGCTCTCCGGCAACTTGCAAATATCGCGTAGGCGCTTAGCCATAACTCGGCACGCCGTAGGAGAAACGTCGATTCCGATCAATTGACGGCTAAGGTTTTGCGCCGCCACCAATGCCGTCCCGCATCCACAAAAGGCGTCTAGAACAATATCGTTTTCGTTGCTGCTGGCTTTGATAATGCGCTCCAATAGCGACAGCGGCTTCTGGGTTGGATACCCTAATGATTCTTTCGCTGACTTGGACAGTCCTCCCAGCGAAGGGATATCGGTCCACATGGAATCGACAGGGATTCCTGTAAGCTCCTTTTCGTACCGCTTCCATTTCGGCACGCCACCCTTTGGCGGCATGTATATGCGGCCATCATCCAGTAGTTTATCCAAGTATGCCGGTTCGGTCATCCAATGGCGTCCACTGCCGATTTTCGACGGGTCGAAACCTTTCCACGGCTTACCCGTTTCCCCGTTTCGTAAGCCAGCCCCTGTTATATCGGCCCTCCAGTGCCTTCCGCGAGTTATGACGTAGTCATCCTCGTAGATGAAGTATTTGGTAACGTACTCA
>JANYJA010000173.1 GCA_025358575.1 Terriglobia bacterium | reverse complement strand
TCCTGCGATGTGGACAGTTCCGGTGAGAAATACCAGAGGATATTCCCAGCCAGATCCGTAGCCGTGGCTGAGATTGGCGGCTTCGGGCTAAGTTCAATATGGCTGTTCAAAATAATCTTGTCGGTTGTATCCGTGGCCGCTGTTGGCGCCACCTGAACCACATAGGATGGCAGCAACGACGATTGCGTTCCCGTTACAAAGGTCAAATCCGGCCCTGAAACCGGTACCCCGTTGGTTACCACTTCATGATGCATCAAATACGTGCTCTGCTGATACATTCCGGCGACATAGAAGTTCATGCTGCCGGCGTGGCAGGGTCGCAGGTCGGTAACATCCGACGTCGCCGCTCCGAGCTTTGTAAACCGTACGCGCATCTGGCTGGTGGTTGCACAAGTCGGAGCACTGTAAAGCGCGACAAGAGGGTTGGTGGTACTATTCACCGCTGCGGTGCTACCCGTTACACGCGAACTAATGCCGTATCCCATTGAAACTTGAGCCGTTGCCAGAGTCGTATTGTTTCGAGCCGTCACCTGAACGTGGTAAAGACTCTCCACCAGTGACGGTGCCCAGGTAAATGTATTCTGCTGGGTTAAGTCCTGGACTAACTGGTACGGATTGCCCCCGAGCTGAATAGCGTAACTGTAGCTAAACGATCCCGCGTTGGGATCGGTTGCAGTCGCGGAAAACACGATGGGAGTTCCTAACGGTTGCGGTGAAGGCAGCGATGTTTTTACGGTAAGTTGGATCGCGCCGCTCAAAGGAAGAGCGCACAGAATATAACAGATGTTTCGGATCACAGATTCCCTCCAGAACTTATTAATGGATAAGTTCGGTACCGGAACATACCATGGAAAAGCTACGATTCGCAACACTACCTTCACCGCAGCACATGTACCGTCGGAACCCGCCCCCCCGACCATCGATATTCGAAGTGTTTCGACGCCCGCACATTCCGAACCAGCTTCGGACGAAAACACCCGATACACTCCCCTCCTTCATGTCGCACGCTGCGATACACCACGCCATTCGAACCAGCTTCCATCAAATCGCGCGCCAGCGCCTGCGAAGCCGCGTAGCTATCCGGATCGTGGTACCGCTCGTTCTCCGGCACCCCCGCCCGCACATCGTGGAAAGCCGAATTTAAGTTCGCCAGATAGAGCCGCATCTGCAATCGCGTTTCAAATACCCCGATCTCCGCCAGTTCTTTGGTGCGATTGAAAATGGTTTCCGCGTGCGCTGTGTCGAGCGAAAACCCCGCGTACCAAGCCCCGCGCGTTGGGCCGTTGAAGCGGCTCCCCTCCTGTCTCGGATGGCAGAACGCCGCCATAATCACGGTCGACATGGGCCGCCCCGTCACCCACTCAGTGGCCGGAATAATCGGCAGAATTCCTAGCTCAGCCGAAACCCGGTCCTTAGTCCACCCTTCCAGCTCGAAGATCGCTTCCAGATCCTCCGGGCTCGCGACCGCATCCAGAATTCCGACCGTGGGATAGCGGCTCGCGATGAGACGGTGCGTGTTGACCACGCGCAGCGGTATTACCGGCGGCATCAATTCCATGCGCCCCGCCGCCAGTCTAGCAGCCTGCGCACCTGATACAAGGCGTCCATCCCTCCGTCCACCAGAAACGCCATCGCGGGCCGCCCGCCGAATAACGTGTTGCTGTTGGGCAACTGCAACCACCGGTCGGCTAAATCCGGCTCGGGATATAGAACATGCAGCGCCGTGTAGATTCCCAGCACCAGAGAGACACGAATCAGCATGTCGTACGGAACCGTGCCGCCCAGACCATTTTTGTACTTATGCAAGGTGGAAGGCGCTGGCCATCCGAGCAGGGCCCGCTGCTCATGCACGCTTAAATTCCACGCATCGGCAATATTGAAAAAAGTGCGCAGCGCCGGTCCAGAAAGGCGTTTTCGCACCTCCGGTCTCTGCCGCTGATCGGGGGCGATGGTCTCGCCGATGCCGTGATGCCGAAGCGCCTCACCCACGCTTGTTATCCATATCTGAATAATATACTCCATATATGGACATTGTCAACACACCCCATCAATACACATATAATCGCGGTCATGTCTTATCTCCTGGCACTCGACGAAGGCACCACCAGCGCGCGCGCCGCGCTATACAACCGGAAGGGCGAGCGCGTCGCGATGGAATCGTTCCCCATCGCTTGCGCCTATCCGCATCCGGGCTGGGTGGAGCAGGACGCGCGTCAGATTCTGCAAGCGCAAATCGACTCCGCCCGCGCGGTTCTGGCGCGCCATCGCGTCGAAGCCACGGATATCGCCGCCATCGGCATCACCAACCAGCGCGAAACGACTGTTGTGTGGGATCGCCATACTGGAGAGCCTGTCGCACCAGCAATTGTGTGGCAATGTCGACGCACGGCCGATTTTTGCGCGGAGCTTGCCCGCGACCCGCGCGCCGCGGAGATCACGCGCAAGACCGGCCTCGTCATTGACGCCTACTTCTCCGGATCGAAGCTTCGATGGATTCTAGAATCCGTCGCGGGTGTCCGCGCGCGGGCCAAAGCCGGAGACCTTTTGTTCGGCACCGTCGACACTTGGCTCATATGGAATTTAACGAACGGCTCCGATCATGTCACCGACTATTCCAACGCATCCCGCACCATGTTGATGGATCTCGCAACGGGGCAGTGGGATGACGAGCTGCTGAAAATCTTCGACATTCCCCGCCAGATGCTGCCGCGCATTGTTTCATCGAGCGGCATTGCCGGAACCGCGGCCGCCCATCACTTCGGCGCCGAAATTCCCATTGCCGGCATCGCGGGCGATCAGCAAGCGGCACTCGCCGGACAAGCTTGTTTTCGCGCGGGACTTTCGAAGAACACTTATGGCACCGGCTGTTTTGCACTGTTGCACACTGGCGAGCACGCCCCCGCCGTGTCCCGCCACAAGCTGCTCGGCACCCGCGCCGCACAAACCGGACCAACGGCCGCGTTCGCCGTGGAAGGCAGCGTGTTCGTCGCCGGGGCCGCCATCCAGTGGCTGCGCGATCAGATGGGAGTCTTGAGCACCGCTGCTGAATCCGAGGGGCTCGCCGCGTCGCTGGCTAATAACGGCGGCGTCTACTTTGTTCCCGCCTTTGTCGGGATGGGCGCGCCTTACTGGGATGCCGGCGCCCGCGGTCTCATTACCGGACTAACCGCGGCTGCCGGACGCGCTCATATCGTCCGCGCCACGCTCGAAGCCATCTGCTACCAAACCCGCGAACTGATTGACGCCATGGAAGCCGATTCCGGCGAACCTTTACGTGAGTTGCGCGTGGATGGAGGAGCTGCCGTCAACAATTTTCTCCTGCAGTTCCAGGCCGACATTCTGGGCCGCCCGATTGTTCGCCCAGCCGATGTCGAGACCACCGCGCTCGGAGCTGCCTATCTTGCCGGTATGGCGACTGGGTTCTTCTCCGGAATCGGCGAGGTGGAATCGTTCTGGCGCGCCGAGCGCACTTTCGAGCCGGCGATGCCCGAAGGAAAACGTTCTGAACTCTTCGGCGAATGGAAACAGGCCGTTGCCAAGGCCGCTTCAAAAGCTTTTCAAGATTCGGCCCAAAAATGATACAATTACAGTTTGACCATGTCAGGAGATTTTTAAGAAATGGCACGTGTTTGTGAAGTTTGCGGGAGAGGTCCCCAGTTCGGCAACAAGATTAGCCACGCCCACAATGTGACCAAACGGCGATGGGATTTGAACCTGCAGAGAGTGCGGGCGGTGATTAACGGCGCAACCAAACGGCTGCGCGTTTGCACGTCGTGTATTCGAGACGGAAAAATACAAAAAGCAGCCTAAGCCGCGCAGCCGTCTCTAACTCTTCGATTTAGATTTCGGGGTAAAACTCGAAAAATGCATCTAGCGATTGCATCAACTGATTTCTGATTTGCTGTTCGCTAGCCCCTTCAATCAGGTGCATCGTCACGGATGCGCTTTTTCCGTTTTTAAGCTTTACTAACGCGTCGCCGTAGGACTCCAGTTCCTCGGATGGCAAGAGGCGCAATCCGTAGATCAGCGCTAAGTTCGCCACTAGATGAACATCTCTTCGTCTTGTGTAGCGTGGTCAACAGAAGCGCGCCGGCTGTGCGTATAAACCGATATCGCAGCCTTCAGCCCGGAGAGAATTCCGTCCACTTCGCGCACGGGTTTCATCACGACATTTCGCATTGCCCCGCCGGCCTGCTGAACTTTTTCAACTGTGTCGTCGACCGCACCGTCGATCCGAGCGACTTGGACCTGAGCCCGGTCGCTGAAATCTTTCACTAATTCACTAAGACGCGTCACTTGTCCTTTAACCATCTTCACCACTTCCGCCGCATCGGTGGAAATAGCGGAGAACTTCGGCCCATTCTCATCGATGAGGCGGCGCACGGAGACCAAAATCGGCTCCGCGCGCTCAATAACCGCAAGGACCTTAGCCTGAGTCGTTTTCAGAATTTTAAACAGCACCAGGATTACGATGGCCTGGACCAGAATGCATACGGTCGCGATGGCAACTCCCCCCGCGACCACCCACCTGAAAGTTTCGTCAGACATTAGGAACTCGGACCTTTAGCTTGCCATTCCTGGAGTTGAAACGTTGGGTTCGACCTTTTCGCGATACGCTTGTTTACCCGCTTCCACGGCTTCATTCAAGTTGTCTTTCTGACGCCCAAGCGCTTCTTTTCCGCGCTCGACAAGCTCATCGGCCGAGTCTTTCCAGGTGGCCGACTGCTTCTTCAAATACTCTTTGCCTTCATCCGCCTTGTTCTTGATCAGGCCGCGGGTTTCCTCGCCGGATTTCGGGGCAAACAACATTCCGATCCCAACGCCAATCCCCAGACCTAGAAAAAAGTTAGCCATTCCGTCTTTGTCCATTTCGATTCTCCTTCAACCTTAGCAGCTTCGCAAATCCGGGACGAAGTCACTATGGTCAATCACAGTATACTTCCCCTCGTGGCGCTTGCAGTTTTGCTGCCAATCATGAATAGTAAAGTTCGTTACATGCGGAGCCCAAACGCAAAAAAGCTCGACGCGGAAAAGCTTTGGGCGTACGCGCTCAAGAGCTTGGGTGCCAGAGCCCAATCATCCGGAGAAGTTCGCCAAAAGCTGGTTTCCAAAGCGGACAATTTGGCCGATGTCGACGGCATTCTGGCACGACTTCGCGAGTACGGTTTCTTGAACGATAAGCGATTTGCCGAAACTGTCGCCGCCTCACGTCTCGAAGACCAGGGTTTCGGCCGCGCTCGCGTAATTCAAGATCTCCGGGGACGCCGCATTGCGCCGGTGCTCGCTGAAACCGCCGTCGGCGGCGTTTACAGCGAGACAGATGAGCTCGAACTTATCGAACGATACGTGCGGAAAAAATATCGGACCGCTGAACGCGATGGCTTCCTTGGCGACGATAAAGAACTGGCTCGCGCTTTCGGCCGTCTGCGTCGCGCCGGGTTCGGAGCCGGAAACATCGTCCGCGTCTTGAAGCGGTTCGCGCGCAACCCCGACTTGCTCGACGGGATTGAAGACGTCCCGCCCCCGGACTAAGAACTGCTAAAGTTGCATTGCCGTGTTGTTCAACGTGCCAATCTCGGGGATCGTGATGCTCACCCGATCACCCACCGCGAGCGCCGCTTCTTCCGTGACAATGATGCCCGTTCCGGTCAAGACCACGCTTGCCGTGGGAACATGATTTGATCGAAACAAATACTCGATCAAGGTTTCGAATTTGCGGTGCAGCTTCGCGGTATTCACCTCGCCCGAAAAGCGACCCTCATCGCCGCGCGTGATGGTGCAGGTCATCTGGAGGTTATAAGGATCGGTAATCGAATCCGCCGTTACAATCACTGGCCCAAGCGCGCAGCAGCAATCGAAGATCTTCGACTGCGTCAAATAGAGCGTGTTCTCGCGTTCAATATCCCAAGCCGAAACGTCGTTCGCCAGAGTGTAGCCCAGAATCTTGCCTTTGTTACCCAGCACCAGCGCCAGTTCCGGCTCGGGCGCGGTGAACTTTGAATCGGCCCGAATACCGATATTTCCGTTTGGCCCCACGCACACTCGCGCCGTGCCCTTGAAGAAAGTTTCCGGACGCGCCTCACGGTACACATACGCGTACATGCCCTCACGCGAGCCGTGTTCCGCGTCCCGAAAGCTCGCGCTGGTTTCGTAGGTGCAGCCGCATCCCCAAACCTCGGTCGGATGAATCGGCACCAGCGGCACCGCGGTTTCCGACAATCGGGCAGCCAAAGTGTCGGCCAGTTCAGCCAGCGGAATCCCCTCCGCATCGGAACGGCGGATCAGATCAGTTAGCGTGTGGCCGGGTATAGCGCGCACCGTGTCCGTGGTCTGCGGATTTCCTTCAAACACCGCGGCCACAATTCCGCCGTTCTTCTTGATTTGTCCTAATCGCATCGCTTTGACTAACTAATATTTCAAATAAACCGTCTTATAATCGCTATAAAAATCTAGCGCCGCGGGTCCCTGTTCTTTCGGCCCAAAGCTGGATTCTTTGGTGCCTCCAAACGGAAGCTGATACTCTACGCCCGCGCTCGGCAGATTCACTGTCAGCAGCCCCGCTTCCGACCGGTAAATATATTCAAACGCCCGCGAAAGATTCGTGGTCTGAATCGACGATGACAGCCCGAATGGAATGTTGTTGGCAATTCGCATCGCATCCTCGAAATCCTTCGCGCGCATAATGGCCAGCACCGGACCGAAAATTTCCTCTTGAGCAATGGTATTCGATTCCTTCACGTCCGCGAAAACCGTCGGCTCGACGAAGAAACCCTTGTCGAATCCCTCGCCCGTGAGTCTCTTGCCGCCGCACTTGGGTGCTCCAATCTCCTTCGTCGCAATGTCGATGTACTTCAGAATTCCGTTCATCGCGGCCTCATCCACAGCCGGCCCGATCTCGATCCCAGCCTTCATTCCATCGCCAATTTTAAGCTTGCTCGTGCGCGCCACAACCGCGTCTACAAACTTGTCGTAGATGGCGTCTTCCACAATCGCGCGGCTCGTCGCCGTGCATTTTTGCCCGGTCGAGAAGAACGACGCGTTCACAACGTTTTCGACCGCGGAATTGAAATCCGCATCCGCCAGAACAATAGTCGGATTCTTTCCGCCCATCTCAAGCTGAATGCGCAGCCGACGCTTGGAAGCTTCCCCATGCAGCCAGTTTCCGATTTCGCACGAACCCGTGAACGAGATCGCCTTCAGAGCCGGGGCTTGCACCATCGCATGGCCCAGTTCGCTGCCGGAGCCGGCCACAAAGTTCACTACGCCCTTCGGAATACCGGCCTGATGTAATGCCTCAACGATTCGCCATGCGCTCAACGGAGCCGCCGACGCCGGCTTGATGACCACTGTGTTCCCGCATACCAAGGCGGGCGCAAGCTTCCACGCCGGAATCGCGATGGGAAAATTCCACGGAGTGATTAGCCCCACTACGCCTATCGGTTTGCGAATGGCGAACATGTGAACACGCTCGCGCTCGGAAGGCACCAGCAAGCCCGGAAGCCGAGACCCTTCGCTTCCAAAATATCGAAAAATGTTGATGGCGCGGCGCACCTCGCCCTTGGCTTCGGGCAATGTCTTGCCTTCTTCGCGCGTCATCTCGGTGCCGAGCTGATCGAACTGCTTGTCCAGAATGTCAGCGGCCTTGAATAAGATGGCACCGCGCGCTGGCCCCGGCATCGCGGACCACGCCGGGAAAGCTGCGCCAGCCGCCTCCACCGCGGAGGTCATGTCAGCGGCGGTCCCTTTCGCGAAAAGTCCGACAACCTCATCGGTGTTTGCCGGATTGCGGTTCTCGAATGTCTTCGAAACGGCAACCCACTCGCCGTTGATGTAATTGGAAAATGTTGGTGTGTTCATTTAGAAAAATTTCGAGACGGCGTTTAGAAAGCTACTTTCGGGACCGACCGCGCGCCCACGTCGGTCTTGAAGTAGGCGTCGTTGCGCGTGAATCCCGACATGCCGGCAACAATGTTGTTGGGAAATAGTTGCAGCGTCGTATTGTAGTTCTGCACGGCTTCATTGTATCGGCGGCGTGACTGCAGAATGCGATTTTCCGTGCCCTCAAGCTGGAACTGCAGGCTCATGAAATTTTCGTTCGCCTTGAGATTCGGATAGTTCTCCACCACCACCAGAAGCCGGCCCAACGCCCCGTTCAACTGGTTGTTAGCTTCGATTTTTTCCTGCGGGTTGCGCGCGTTAAGCAAACCAGCGCGGGCATTGGAGATGGCCGTAATCACTCCCGTCTCTTCCTTGGCAAAGCCTTTCACCGTCTCGACCAAATTCGGAATCAGATCCGCGCGCCGCTGAAGGTCCGCATCAATTTGCGACCAGGCTGCATCGATTGCTTCCTTCTTTGTCGTGAGATCGTTGCGAATGCTAACGAACTTGCTGCCGAAGATGAACCCGAATAGCACCAGAATGACTAAAACGATAATTAGAGGCTTCAATGGAACTCCTATTTAGCGAGGCGATCGACGTGGTCGACGACCCTTGAGATTTCCCGCAGATATGATCCTAACAGTGGCTCGGGATCGATGTCTTTCGGTTTCGCGATTTGTTCGCGCACATCTAGAAGCTGGGTGAAGGGCAGCGCATCAATTTCAAACTTAATACGAGCACTCTCGATGGCACCGCGGTTTTTCGGTTCAACATTCACGCCGTGCAACAGCAGCGCGTGCCGGAAAAGAATGCAGAACGTCGAGACCGAATCCACCAGAAGCCTTCGCAGCGCGTCTTTTTCCGAGAGCACCGCGGCCGCCTTGGTACGCAGCCGCAACAGTTTGGCGCGAAGTTCGTGTTCCACTTGGGCACGGTAAAACGAATCGTCGATCACCAGCGGCGTGATCACGTCTTTTCCAAAGAGCAATTCATGCCGGTGCTGGATGTCGTGGAATTCAATCGCGAAGCAATCCGTGGACGTGGCAAGTTCATGCTCGCTAAGAAGCAACGGCGCCGGATTCCCCTGTTCGTTCCACCACGTGAAGACGGGCTGCGCATCCGCTAATTCGCGCGGGGTCACTTCGTTGAGCACGGAAAGAATATTTAGATCCGAGAATTCTTTTTGGTGATCGCCGGTCACCGCCGATCCATAAAGAATGACAGAGACGAGCGAATCGCCATGCGCCTTCTTCAAGCGCGTGACCAGTTCGTTCAGCTCGGATTCCATATTCGGTTTCAATACGCTTGCTTTCAAGATGGCGCCTTCAAGATTCTAGCAACTCGGAGCGTCACCAACTGCTCGATGCACCGCCGCCGCCAGAATCGCCGCCGCCGAAACCGCCAAATCCGCCGCCGCCCCCGCCACCAGAATCGAAGCCGCCGAAGCCTCCGCCGCCCCGCCCTCCGAAGCCGCCGCCCATTAGATTGCCTAGCAGCATGCCGGTTAAGAGCCCCCCGCCACCACCGCCGCCCCGCCCCGCGCGCATAAGCAGAAAAAATAGAACCAGGCCGCCAATAATCAGCGGAAACGGTATCCCGGTGCCGCGTTCAGCCGGAACTCGCCGGACTGGGGGCGCGGCAGTGATCGTAACACCCTTAGCTTGCGCGATCGCCGCCCCGATAGTTTGAGCCGCCGCCGAGAGCGCTTCGCCGTACATTCCTTGTTTCAGGGAGGGCCGCATTCCAACCAGGACGGTGCCATCGAAGCCATCCGGAAGCACCGCCTCAAGACCGTGTCCAACCTCCAAACGGCTGCGGCGATCATTGATCACCAGCAGCAGCAGCACCCCTTCGTCTTTGCCTTTTTGCCCGACCCCGAAGCTGCGAAAAAGGTCGTTTGCGACATCCTCAATCGGCTCGCCTTCCAGAGACGATACTGTCACCAGCGCCAGCTCCGCCCCGGTTGACTGCTTGACGCTATCGCAATACTTTTCTAAATCCGCTTTGCTTCCAGCATCCACAACATTGGCGAAATCGCTGACGTACCCCTGCGGCTTGAGCGCCTTCCAATCGACGGCGCGCGCGGCCGTCATGGACATAAGGAGTAAAAGTGCCGCTCTCAGCATGTGTTGTCTTTGAGTGTACACAGGTTGATTTCGGCACAAAGGGTACGCCTTAAGGAATTAGCAGCGCAAATCGTCGCGCGTAATCTTGAATCCCTCCAGATTCCCCAGCACTGTCAGCGCAATTTGCTTTTGATCGAAGAACGTCCTGGCAATGGCCTGCACTTCGTCCGCCGTCACAGCCTCGATCTTTTCGCCCAGTTCGTCCAGAGTATAGAACTGCTGGAAATACATTTCCTGCCGCGCAAGATTCGACATCCGGCTCGATGTCGATTCCAGGCTCAGCATCAGCGAGCCTTTCAAATGATCTTTCGCGCGGCGCAACTCCTCAGCCGCGATCCGATCCTGTTTGAGGAGGGTAAACTCGCGCAGAATGGAGTCCACCACCTTACGCGCCGACTCAATCGAAGTTCCCGCGTAAATGGACATGCAACCCGTATCCCGATACGGATTCAAATCCGAGAACACCGCATAAGCCAACCCCTGCCGCTCGCGGATGTTCTGGAAAAGGCGGGAGCTCATTCCGCCGCCAAGCATGGTGTTCAGAACGTACGAAGCGAAACGCTGTTGATGCGAAACGGGATAACAAGGCACGCCCAGGCAAAGGTGCACCTGTTCCAACTCCTTCTTGTTGCGCAGCGATATCCGCGCATGCGTCGATGGCACGGTTTGCGGCGGCACCTCGCTACGCGTGGAAAGACCTTCAAAATACTGTCGTGCTAAATCCACTAGACGTTTATGCGAAAGATTCCCCGCCGCTGTGATCAAGAGATTACTAGGCGTGTAAACTTCGGTGTAGTAGCTCGAAATCATGTTGCGATCAAACCGCTTCACAGTCTCGTTTGTGCCGAGGATCGGTCTGCCTAACGCATGATCTTTCCAGAAGTTACCCGAGAATATCTCATGTACTAGATAATCTGGATTATCCACATCCATCTTGATTTCTTCGAGGATGACACTCTTCTCTTTCGCGATATCCTCGTCCCGGAAAAGCGGGTTCAGTATCACGTCCGCGACCACCTCGAAAGCTTGCGCCAGATGTTCATCCAGAACTTTAGTATTGAAGCAGACCAGTTCTTTCGCCGTGAACGCATCCAGGTTCCCGCCGATGGAATCGACCGACCGCGCGATGTCTTCTGAGGAGCGCGAAGGCGTTCCCTTGAACAGCATATGCTCAATGAAATGCGAGATTCCATTTTGCTCGGAGGTCTCGCGCCGCGACCCCGTTCCGATCCACACGCCAACCGAAACTGAACGAACGTGTGACATGGGTTCGGTGATAACCCTCATCCCGTTCTTGAGCGTGGTGATCTCGATATCGCGAACTATGGAAGGTGCCGCTTGCGTGGTAGCCAACAAAATAACCTACTCCCCTTGTACCACTATCGTAACTGCCCTGGCTACCCAGAGCGGCATGTTACACTGAAGCAAGGTGCCGCAACCTCTTCTAGGGATGGAACTTAGCGATCTCCGCGAGGCCCTCGGCCCCAGTCAGCCTGAGTTCCGCGCCAAGCAGGTTTACGAGGCGCTCTACCATCAGAAGGTCGCCGATCTCGTTCAGATTTCTACCCTCCCCGCAGCTCTTCGAGGATCGCTCGCAAGTGTCCATGAGGTCGGCCTCCCCACTCTCGACAAGCGTTTCGATTCCATCGACGGCACGCGCAGATATCTTCTTCGCCTCGCCGACACTCGCACCGTCGAGACCGTGCTCATGCCTGAAGCTGGCCGTGACACGGTCTGCATCTCAAGCCAAGTCGGATGCCCGGTCGATTGCAAATTCTGCATGACCGCGCTGATGGGTCTCGAGCGTTCCCTGACGGCCGGCGAGATCGTCGGCCAAGTGCTCTTTGTCGCCCGCGATAACGGACTGCTCGAAGAGCGCTCACGCTTCAATATCGTCATGATGGGCATGGGCGAACCGCTTCTGAATTTGCCCAACGTGCTGAAAGCGACGCGCATCTTGACCGATCCCAAAGGCTGCGCGATCTCCGAACGCCGCATCACGCTATCCACCTCCGGCATCATTCCGAAAATCGAAGAGATGGGTCAAGCCGCCGTGCGTCCTAAACTTGCCATCTCTCTCAACGCGTCCACGGAAGAATCGCGCCGGCAGCTAATGCCGATCACCCGGAAGTATCACCTGAAGGATCTGATCGATGCGTGCCGCGCGTACCCGCTTCGCGCCTGGGAAGCACTGACCTTTGAGTACGTTCTCTTGAAAGACATCAATGACACCGACGCAGACGCGCGTCGTGTAGTTGGATTGCTCGCCAATCTCAACTGTAAAGTGAATCTGATTGCTCTAAACCCGGGCCCTGGAATTCCCTTCGAGAAACCTGAGCCTGGGCGCGTCGGCTCATTTCAACAAATTATTCGCCGAGCCATGCCCTGCTTCCTGCGTAAGCCCCGCGGCCTCGACATCTTCGCCGCATGCGGCCAGTTGAAACGCAACGAAGGATAATCGTGCCGCCCGAATGGATCTTCTACGATGGCGACTGCGGATTCTGCCACCGCTGGGTCAAGTTCGTCCTTGCCGTGGATCGCAACGCGCGCTTTCATTTCGCCCCACGTGTTGGCGAAACCTTCCACCAGATGGTCCCCGCTGAGGTCCGCGCCACACTTCCTCCAAGCGTGGTCGTCCGCCGCAATGATGGCGTAGTGCTCACCCGCTCCGACGCGGTCCTCCACATCTTCGAACAACTCGGCGGCTCTTGGAAAGTGTTTGCCAGCGCAGGCCGTCTGGTGCCGGCGAGGGTCCGAAACACTGTGTATGCGGGCATTGCCGCCATCCGTCATCGCCTCTACGCAAAACCCGATGGGCTCTGCCCCATGGTCAAGCCAGAGTTGCGTAGCCGCTTCGGGGCGTAGCACAATGGCCTTGCCATTATGCGATTGCGCGTGCTTGGAATTGTTCTCGCCGGGGGCAAGGGTACCCGGCTCTATCCGCTAACCAAGGAGCGCGCTAAGCCCGCAGTTCCTTTCGGAGGCAAGTATCGCATCATCGATTTCGTTCTCAGTAATTTCATCAATTCCGGGATTTATTCCATCTATGTGCTGACGCAGTTCCGCAGCCAATCGCTTCTCCAGCACCTCAGTGAGGGCTGGCAATTCGGCGGATTGCTCAAGAATCAGTTCATTATTCCGGTCCCGGCGCAGATGCGCTCCCCCACCGAAACCTGGTACCAGGGAACCGCCGATGCCATTTACCAAAACATCAATCTGATTGAACAGGCCGATCCGCACGTCGTCGCTATCTTCGGTGCCGATCATATCTATCGCATGAACATCACCAGCATGGTGGAGTTTCACGAGCACAAGAGCGCCGCCTGCACCGTCGCCGCCATTCCGGTGGAACGCAAACTCGCCAGTGAATTTGGCGTCATCGAGACGCAGCCTGGAGGCCGCATCGTCGGATTTCACGAAAAGAATCCCGATGCCCCCTGTATACCGGGCGACCCTCGTCAGGTCTACGCATCAATGGGAAATTACGTTTTCTCGACCCGGACCCTGCTGCGCGAACTGCACGACGACGCGGCGAACCCGGAGAGCACGCACGATTTCGGTCGCGATATTCTTCCGGCTCTGGTGCAGCGGTCCGAAGTCTACGCCTACGATTTCCAAACCAACAAAATCGCCGGAGAACCGCCCGAGCAGCCATCGTATTGGCGCGATGTCGGAACCATCGACGCGTACTATGATGCCAATATGGATCTCCGCGCCGTTCATCCGTCGCTGAATCTGTATAACCGTCAGTGGCCGCTACGCACCACCGGATTCCCCGACCCGCCCGCTAAATTCATCTTCGATGAAGAGACCCGCCGCGGACACGCGACCGATTCCATCGTCTCGGGTGGCTGCATTTTATCCGGCGGCACCGTGAAGAATTCAGTTCTCGCGCGCGGCGTGAAAGTCCACAGCGGAGCACATGTGGAAGACTCAATCATTTTGGACAACTGCGATATCGGCCGCCGTGCCAAGGTTCGCCGCGCCATCCTCGATAAGAACGTCCGCATTCCTGAAGACAGCCAGATTGGTTACGACTTGGAGCATGACAAAAAGTTCCATCACGTCACGGAGAGCGGGATTGTTGTCGTGGAGGGTAACCGCTCCTCGGTAGAGGTCGCTACGTTATTTGTCTAGGAGACTGAGGCGCGCCCTCTGGCTGCTCCATGAAGTAATACGCAATCATATGACACACAATCATATGACCGTCTTCAATCCGTCCCATGTGCGGCGCCGCCACGTGAATATTGAGCTGCGCCAGGGGCGCAAGCTTGCCCCCGTCGCGGCCCGTCAACGCGATGGTCTTGCATCGAATTTCATTGGCGTACTCGATCGCGCGCAGCACGTTCGGGGAATTTCCCGACCCGCTAATCCCCATGAAAAGGTCGCCCGGCTGCGCGAAATTGCGCAGTTGCTCCACAAACACGCAGTCGTAACTCACATCGTTGGCATAGGCCGTCAGAGTTGGTAGCTGATCCGTAAGCGCCATGATTCGGAAACGACGGTCGCGCTGGTAGCTCGCGCCCTTGACCATATCGCACGCAAAGTGCGACGCCGTCGAAGCACTCCCGCCATTCCCGCACACGAAGATATGGTTACCGTCGCGGCGCGCCTCTTCGAAGAGTCCGATCGCCTGCTGCACCAGCCCCGTGTCGATGGAATCGACCACCCCGCGAAGCTCGCTTCGATATGCATCCGCAAAAGTCATAATGATTCCGCCAGGGCCAAGCCCCCCCACAACACGCTATCGTCTCCCAGCTCCGCGGGCACCACGTCGATTCGCGCGCCCGACCACGACGTGATCTGCCTTCGCAGCTCTATTCGCAGCGGGCCGAAAAGATTTGGACCAGCCTTGCTAATTCCCCCGCCGATCACAATTCGAGACGGGTTCAACAACATGATACAGGCCTTGAGTCCGCGCGCGAGATTCACCACGTAACCACTCACGAAATCGGGATCTTGCATCAACTCTTCGCCGCTCTTCCCGTAATCGCGCTGCAGCCACAGCCCGCAGCACATGCGTTCCAGGCATCCAAACGAGCCGCAAAGGCACTCCGGCCCTTCCGGCAGCACGTTCATATGACCAATTTCACCCGCCCAGGAATTCGCGCCGCGCTGCACCGCGCCGTCAATCAGTATCCCGCCCCCGACACCGGTCGACAGAGTCATGTAAAAGAGCGGCGAGCAATTCCGGCCCGCGCCAAACCGTGCTTCCCCCAAGGCCCCGACATTGGCGTCATTGTCCATGACAACTGGAGCGTCGATCACTCTCCGAATGTGTTCCGTCAGCCGGAAATCGCGCCAGCCGCTCACGTGAGTAGAAAGCGCAATGCGCTGTTCTCGGAAGTCGACGGGACCGCCAAATCCGATCCCGCACCGGTCGAATCGAAACTCGCGATGCCATGCGGCGATGATCGCTTCCAATTGGCCAAGCATCCAGTCGCGCCCGCCCGCTGCATCTGTTTTCATCGATTCACGCCGCACCATCACCGCGCCCTCGAACACCGCCATCGCAAATTTGGTCCCGCCAATGTCAACCGCAAGCGTGTTCATGGGATACCCAACACTTCAGCGGCATTCGCGGTGCCGGTTCCCCGTTTCATGATGGTGATGGAAGCCACGCGATTTCCGAATTCCGCGGCGCGCACCGGCGAACGCGTCAATGCGTAGGCCACCAGCGCACCCGCGCAAAAACTATCCCCCGCCCCGCAAATATCTACGGGATGTTCAACCGGACGAGTCGGCACCCATTGCTCACCGTTATCGCTGACCACGACGGCGCCGCGCGCGCCGTGCGTCACCATCATCCACGGCGCCCGCAGTGCCCTTCGCAACGCCGCAAGATCCGCGCAACCGAACAGCTCATTGCACGCGCCCGCCGTCTCGTGCTCGTTCGGCTTCACAGCCACGTTCCGAAACTGCGTGAGCCGCGCTCGCGAGTCCGCCAGGAAAACTTTATCGGGATACGCCGGTGCGAGGTCCGCCAGCAGATTCCGCACCGCTTCCGTAACCACTCCGCCCCGCGCGGTCTCCGCCTGATCGGCGATCGCAATCATGTCAAACGCATCTACCGCTGGCAAAATTGCGTCCAGAAGCTTTCGCTCCGTCTCTTTCTCGATCTCCACGGTGGAAATGAAATCGATGCGCGGAAGGTCTTCCTTGCCGGTCGTTACATTGATCAGCTTGGTGTACGTAAATGTCTGCATTGACGAAGAACGGATCAGGAAGTCCGATAAAATGCCGCGTCCCTTTAAAGCTTCCGCCAATTCATGCCCAAAACCGTCCATTCCAACCGCGCCCAGCACAGCCACGCGGCCCACGCCGAGTGCCGCAAGATTGTTCGCCACCGTTCCGCCCGCTCCGGGCGTCACTTCGGTTTTGACCACGCCAACTCGCGGAATGCCGGTTTCAAGCGACGCCTCACCCAGCGCCGGGTCGTAAGTACACCAGCGGTCCAGGCAAATATCCCCAATCACCAACGCCGAGAGGCCTTTAGCGCGATCTAGAATCTCTGCGTCCGTCACCCAGCGCCCTCCACAAAGCCGGAATGGTAGCCCGGTGCTCGCCGCAAAAATATTCACTCTCGCCGCCGTCGGCAACCGTTCGCTCGAGTATCGTTTTCCGCGGACGGAAATAGTAGCCCAGATCGCTCTTCGGCACAAGATCGAAAACGGCAGTATAGAAGTTACCAATCTCCCGCTGCTCTTGGTGCGCCACGTTGCGGGCCATCGCGAGTGCTTTTAGATAAACCTCAGGAGCCATGATCGCCGACCCGAAGCTCAATAAGACACCGCCCTCCAGTTTCTCAACTGTCCTAGCGAAAATGAGGAAATCGCGATAACTCGCTTCTCCCGTCGCAGCTCCGTTGCAGTTTGGATGCTCATGCAGAATGTCGTATCCGATTCCCACGTGAACTGTCGCTGGAGTATGGCAACGCCATGCCGCGGCAAAAACGCTGAGATCGCGATGCGGAAACTGGCTCTGCTCGATACGGCGTCCCACCGCTTCACCGAGTCCTTCGCCATCGCGCGCCGCGTCCGATATCCATTCGTTCAATTCGCTAGTTTCTTTCCACAGCCCAAACTCGCCAGTTCGTATATAACGGGCTACACTCTCGGTTGTGGCGCCGATGCGGGCCAGTTCGAAATCGTGGATCGCGCCGGCTCCATTGAAGGCCAAGTGCGTGAACCAGCCGCGCTCCAGCAGATGGATCAAATGACGGCTCACGCCGCTGCGCAGCACATGCGCTCCCATCATTAATATACGCGCCGCGTTGGTTTCACGCGCGCTTCGGATACGTTGTGCGAGTCCGGCGAGCTTGTGATCTTCAAACGCAGGAGTGGAATCGATAAGCTCCAACCAGTGGTCCAGATGAAGGTCATGAGTCCGTTCGCTCAGCGGACGAACAACCAGCCGCGCACGGTCGAACTCTTCATACTTGCTGGGCACTACGCCGCGCCAAATAGAGCGGTTGCCAGCTGTTCGCGAGCCAGATAATTGGGCACGATGAAATCAGCCCCAACCTTGGCGAGACGTTCTCGCTTCCACGCGTCGATCTCAATGCAGTCCGGTTCATCGGACGCCACACCGACGGCGACCCCGCCGACCTCTTTAACGTTCTCGATCTCCACATAACCGTCGCCGAAGCCTAGAAATTGCTCGCCCTTGGATTCGTCCGAAGCAATCACCTGGGCAATCAAAATCTTCTTCGAGAAGCTCTGGTAGTCGTCACGCGCTCCGAAAACGCCGCCGTCAAAATACTTCACCACGTCGAGCAAGCGCGCTTCTTCGCTCATGTAGGCGTGGTCGGTTCCGCTCGCAAGGTACATCCTCATCCCGCGCTCTTTAAGCAGCTCAAGCCACTCGCGCGCACCGGGAACCATATATTTCTCGGGTTCCACGGTGCCGTTTCGAAGCTCTTCCAGACGGTAGCCGATCTTCTCGTGCAGACGGTCGAGGTACATCGTCTTATACGCCAGCGGCTCCAGCGGGGTGCCGCCGCGCTTCTTCACGTTTTCCGCCAGCTCGATCATTTGGTACATGGTCTGTTTGCCCGTGAGGCGGCCGACGAACTCCTCGACGATGGCGCGGAGAACCTCCTCCTTCTCGCCCGTTTTCAGGTCGAGCAGGATCTCCATCATCATCGGAATCATGACTTCCATCCAACCCGAACGAATGGTAGAAATGGTTCCGTCGAAATCAAATAAGCATACACGGGTATGCGCCGCGGAAGCGCCGGGCTGAAGCTGTTCAATCACCACTGTATTCTCGCAGAATCGCTCGCGCGGAGAATACGGTAGGGCTGTGCTACCGCTTCGGTCCGAAGAAGGCGACCACGCCGATAAGCAGCGTATTCTGACTCTTGGTCGCCGCGGACCTGGTGCCGCTATCAAAGAAGTCGACGTTAGACCAGTCGCGCCGGTACTCCAGGCGCGCTAGCAGCCCTTCGACCATTTTGTACTCCCCGGTGAGCGTGAATTCTTTGAGCTTCTGTGTGGTTCCGGTGGTGAATCCGGAGGCATCGTCGTAATACTCAATGCGCGGTGTAATCGCCGTCTTCTTGGAGGTGGCGATCTTGGCTGCAAAAGCAATTCCGGTCCAATGGTCTGAACCTCCCAAGACGCGCTTCTCGGTGCCATAGTCGTAATTGATATAGGCGTTGAACTGGTCCTTTGGAGTTAGCAACAAAGTGGCATCGAAAAGGTTCCGGAAGCCCTTGTTGGTATCGTTCTTCTCGGGACCCGTGTAATAATTAGCGCTCAAGGTGGCCTTCGGCTTGGTGTAAGCCGCGGTCAGCCCGATAGTCTTACCGCTGTTATTGTCTTCAACGTTGTTCCAGCCGTTCACAACCTGCACTCCGGCAGTCAGCGATTTGGTAACGGGCATGCTGGTTCGCAATCCGAAGTGGTAATACGGTATGGCCCATGCAAAGAGCAGCGAGCGAGAGTAATTCCAGTTACTGCTAGTCTCAATCACTTCGGCTCCGGCCGAGGTTACGAATTCTCCGAAGTCGGCCTGGAAGCCTTTCATGGACGCCGGCTTCACTGTGATGTAGGCCTGTTCGAGATAGCGGAATATTTCGGGGGCCTTCTCGGTGGCGTGAATGATGTCGAACGCCCTTCCGAATCCAAAGTCTACTTGAAAGCCGACTGGGTCCGCCGTGTGGGAGAGCGAGAACTTCGCCATATTGAGGCTGAACTGGTCGGATTTAACGTCGAAGTTTCGGAGCTGGTTGAAACGGTAGTTCGCGGCCGTCGTCGGGTGGTTCGTGTTGACATCATAATAGGCGTCGACGAGCCCGCTAAAGTCGATGGGTCCCACGGACCATGTCGGCGGGGCGGGCGGGGCCGCGGGTGTCGCCGGAGCGGGAGCCGCTGGAGTCTTATCCGTGGCGGCAGGTTCCACGGGTTTTTGGTCAGACGCAGGCGGCGTCTGAGCCACCGCAACCGTCGCCATGAGGGCGAACGTCATCCCTAAGTACATCAACTTTGACCGTTTCAATGTTTCACTCTCCCGATGCAGATTTGATGTGGAACCCGTGAAGAACTTGTGATGAATTAGTGATTGTAAGGTGTGGAACATTGGTTAATCCAATAGATAATTTGGATCACTCTAATAGCAAATTTCTCGCGGGTATAATGAAGGGCGATGAAAAAAATAGAGGCCATCATCCAGCCGTTTAAGCTTGAGGAAGTCAAAGAGGCTTTGAGAGCCGCGGGCGTGGATGGCATCACGGTGAGTGAAGTCCGGGGGCACGGCCGCCAAAAGGGGCACACCGAGGTCTACCGCGGCCAGGAATATAAAGTTGATTTCCTGCCGAAGGTAAAACTGGAGATCGTCACTTCATCCGAGCGGGCTGAAGATGTGGTGAACACAATCCTCAAAGCAGCGCGCACCGGCAAAATCGGGGACGGCAAGATTTTCGTTTCCGAAATAGGAGAAGCCATTCGGATCCGCAGCGATGAGCGCGGAGATTCCGCGCTTTAGCTTGTACACTAGTAGTTTCTCCAATGAAATTGAACAGTTACACCATCACACAGGGGCGTGATCGCGCGCCCGCGCGCAGCTATTTGAAGGCTATCGGGTTCACGGATGCCGATCTAAAAAAACCGATCATCGGCGTCGCCAACACGTGGACCGAGACCATGAACTGCAACTACAAACTGCGCGACTTGGCGGTGAAGGTGAAGGAGGGCGTTCGGGCGGCAGGCGGAACACCGATGGAGTTCAATACGATCGCGATCAGCGACGGGATCACCATGGGCACCGAGGGCATGAAGGCGTCGCTTGTTAGCCGTGAAGTCATCGCCGATTCTATCGAGCTTGTGGCGCGCGGGCATATGTTCGACGGCATCGTGGCGCTGGTGGCCTGCGACAAGACTATTCCGGGCGCGGGGATGGCGTTGTTGCGTCTGAATATTCCGGGGATCGTGCTCTATGGCGGATCGATTCTGCCCGGTCGTCATAACGGCAAAGACATCACCGTGATGGACGTGTTTGAAGCAGTCGGAGCGAATGCCGCGGGGCGCATGAGCGACGCGGAACTGCTCGAGATCGAGAACACCGCATGCCCCGGGGCAGGCGCGTGCGGCGGGCAGTTTACGGCTAACACCATGGCGACGGTGATGGAGTTGATTGGGCTTTCTCCGATGGGAACGGCGGCGGTTCCGCAAGTGGATGTGCGCAAAAACGACGTGGCGTTTCGTTGCGGCGAGATTATTTTGGATTGCGTCCGCAACGAGCGGAAGCCGCGCGATATCGCGACCCGCAAGGCATTTGAGAACGCCATCGCGGGCGTGGCGGCGACGGGCGGAAGCACCAACGCGGTGCTTCATCTTCTGGCCATGGCGAAAGAGGCCGGAGTCGAATTGAAGATGGACGACTTTCAAACCATCAGCAATCGCACGCCGCTGTTTGTGGATCTGAAACCGGGCGGGAAGTTCGTTGCGGTCGATGTCGACAAAGCCGGCGGCATGGGCGTGATTGCGCAGCGGCTGGTGGACGGCAACTACGTCGATAGCAGCGTGCTTACTTGCACCGGTCGCAGCTTTCGGGAAGAAGCGGCGGATGCAGTCGAGACGCCGGGACAGGAAGTGATTCGGCCTCTAAGCAACCCCTTGAAGCCCACGGGAGGCTTGGCAATTCTACGCGGATCGCTCTCTCCCGAAGGATGCGTCATTAAGCTTGCGGGCCACGCGAAGAAGCAGCATCGTGGACCGGCGCGCGTTTTCAACCGCGAAGAGGATGCCATGGCGGCAGTGCAGAGCGGCAAGATCCAGGCTGGCGACGTCGTTGTGATCCGCTACGAAGGGCCGCGCGGCGGGCCAGGTATGCGCGAGATGTTGGGAGTCACGGGCGCGATTGTGGGCGCGGGACTTTCAGATTCGGTGGCGCTGGTGACGGATGGCCGCTTCAGCGGAGCTACTCGCGGCTTCATGATCGCACACGTCGCTCCGGAAGCGGCGAATCGCGGGCCCATCGCGGCGGTGCAGGAAGGCGATTCGATCAATATCGACGTGGATGCGGGCGTGATGGACCTGGAAGTTGCACCCGATGTGATCGCCAAGCGCCTCGAAGGTTGGACGGCACCGACGGCGCGCTACAAGACCGGGGTATTCGCGAAGTATGTGGCGCTAGTGGGGTCGGCATCGGAAGGCGCGGTCACCTCTTAACGTGAACATCCTGTTCATCGGCGATATCTTCGCCTCGCCGGGGCGGAAGATTGTCGTCGACCATCTTGCCGACATTCGGGAGAGCCAGAATATCGACTTGGCGATCGCCAACGCGGAAAACTCGGCAGGCGGATTCGGCATTACGCCGCGCATTGCCGAAGAGTTGTTCGGGCTCGGCATTGACGTGTTAACTGGCGGCAATCATAGTTTCGACAAGAAAGAAATTCTGGACTATATGCCGCTGCATCCGCGTCTGTTGAGACCCGCGAATTATCCCGAGGGCGCGCCGGGGAACGGGTGCATCGAGATAGAAGCTCGCAATGGTGTCCGTTGCGCGGTGATGAGTTTGCAGGGACGCACTTACATGCCGGCGGTTGACGACCCTTTCCGCAAGGCCGACGAGTTACTAAAGTCGCTCGCGGCTGAGGTGAAGGTCCGATTCGTCGACTTTCACGCCGAGGTTACGAGCGAGAAGATGGCGATGGGATGGTATCTGGATGGCCGCGTCTCGGCGGTGATCGGGACGCACACACACGTTCCGACGGCCGATACGCGCATCCTTCCGGGCGGAACCGCTTACCAGACCGATGCGGGGATGACGGGACCGTATGATTCGGTAATCGGCGTTGAGAAGAGTACCATTCTGCACCGGTTCCTCACGGCCATGCCCGTCAGGATGGAGCCGGCGAAGGGGTTAGTGGAGCTTCACTCAGTTATTCTTGAGGTGGATGAAATATCAGGGAAGGCGATTTCGCTGAAGCGCCATACGATTCGCGGAGACTGAGCCGCACCCCATGTTGCAGATGATCCCGTTGTACGTCCAGATCCTCGGCAACCTGCTTTTCTGCGCGGTGTTTCTGTTTGTGTGGCGGCAGTCTTCCATCGTTTACTTCGGTTACTGGAGCTTGGCATGGGGAGTGGAATCGGCCGCGCTACTGTGCTTGTATCTGGCACGGCGCAATAATTCCACCTTCTGGTCGACGCTGCACGCGCTGCTCGAGTTTGGCTTCGCACTTTCGCTTTTAGCTGCCGCCCGGCTGGGATCGGAGCGCAAGAAGTCTAACTTCTTCTTGTCGATGCGGGTATTGATTCTGTTCCCAGGATTTCTCCTCGCGCTATGGCTGCTTGGGTGGAACGAGCAGTATCGTTTTGAACCTCTGCACGCGCTGGTGCTGAGCGGCATTTATGGCTATAGTTTCCATACGCTGCGGATACGGCACGAGGATGGCATTGGACTGGGCCGCGGTCTTTTTCAATTCACTCTTCTTGGGTTAGCGATTCTATTTCTGCACGATTCAGCAGCGTTCTTTTATGTGCAACTGCACGGCTTCGTACCCGGGTGGATGGGGTATCTGAACTACGTTCATCTCTACGACTTTGCTTTGCAAACGCTGCTGGCGTTTTCGGCGCTGGCGCTATGGATTGAGGACCAGAGCGGATACATTACGCGGCTTTCAAACGAACTCGACAGCGCGCGGCGCGAGTCGGCGGCTCATGTGGACCTGGATCATCTGACAGGGCTGATGAACCAAGCGGCGCTGGCGCGGTCGATGGGCGATCCGGCGGGCTTTGCGGGAGTGGCGGCAGTATGCGACATGGACGACTTCAAATCCATCAACGACCGCTACGGGCACCTGGTAGGCGACGAGATTTTACGCAACGTGGGAAATCTGCTCAAGACCTCAGTTCGCGCCGAGGATGCAGCGTTTCGATGGGGCGGTGACGAGTTCGTGGTCCTTTTTCGAAATCAGAATATGGACGTGGCGCGATCGCGTATGGAAGCCATCGAGGAGCGACTGCGCGCGTTTCGGGTTCGCGGACACGGCGTCCTCCCGATTACATTCAGTTGGGGCATCGCCGAGTGCAGCGGCGGGCGACTGCGCGAGAGCATCGACCTAGCGGATCAACAGATGTATCAGTGGAAGCGAGCGAGGAAAGCCGGAAGAGTGCAGTGAAAAACTAGTCGAGTTGCTCGGGTGTTAACTCAATTTGAGTTTCGCCGTTGGCCTTTTTTTCCTTGTACTTCCTCATCCAAGCTTCCCAGCTCTTGCCAGCGGCGGTATCGCGGCCGGTGAACGCGAGACCGGCGATCTCGGAATAACGGATTGCGACTTTCCGCGGGTTATCTTTGGGAAAGAGACGGACTACAGAATCATCCAGCGTCTTGCCGGTTTGACGATCGAAGATGTAACCTTCGACTTGCGAGCCGTCATTGCGGGTGATGGTGACATCGCCACGGTAGTCGAAGGCTTTCTCAAGACCGATGCGAAGATCTTCGGTCCACAGGACTCCTTGCAGGTTTTCGTGGACGGTGCCGGGTGCCAGTTCAAGCTCGTCCGGCGTCATACTCCAACTTCCTCCCTGGAAATTTGCACGAGGCCGGCGGCAGACGGGCGATTCAATTCTTCTAGAGCCGCGGGGTCTTTGTAGCTGGAGAAGAGAGTTCCACGAACCGTGGCCATGAAGCCTTTGAGCGAGCTGAAGGTGTGATCCACAGCGGAGGCTTCATACCCGCTATGCACCATGCAGTTGGCGCATTTCGGGTTGCCGGATTCGGTGCCGTAGCGACTCCATTCGGTGGCCTCCATCAATTCCTTGAAGGTGTCGGCGTAGCCGTCTTGCAGCAAGTAGCAGGGCTTCTGCCAGCCGAACAAGTTGTACGTGGGCATGCCCCATGCGGTGCACTTGAAATCGCGTTTGCCCATCAGGTATTCGAGGAAGAGGGGTGACAGGTTGAAGCGCCAAGTGGGCTTGCGGTTCGAGAGGATAGTGTTGAACAGGCGGCGCGTGCGAGCCTTGCCAAGGAAATGCTGCTGGTCAGGCGCTTTGTCGTAGGAGTAGCCGGGCGAAAGCATCATGCCTTCGACGCCGAGATCCATCATTTCGTCGAAGAAATCACGAACGCTTTGGGGATCGGCACCATCGAACAGAGTGGCGTTGGTGGTGACGCGGAAGCCGCGCTCCACCGCGATTTTGAGACCCTCAACGGCAGCATCATAACCGCCTTCTTTGCAGACGGAGAGATCGTGATGCTCTTTCTGGCCATCCATATGGACGGAGAAAGTCAGATACTTGCTGGGCTCGAAGAGACCGATCTTTTCTTTCAACAGCAGCGCGTTGGTGCAGAGGTAGATGTACTTCTTGCGCGCGATTAGACCTTCGACGATCTGTTGAATTTGAGGATGCATTAGCGGTTCGCCGCCCGGGATGGAAACCATGGGGGCACCGCACTCTTCGACCGCCGCGAAGCACTGCTCGGGCGTGAGGTTCATTTTCAAGATGTGAGCGGGATACTGGATCTTGCCGCAGCCCGCGCAGGCAAGGTTGCACCGGAACAAAGGCTCGAGCATGAGCACAAGCGGGTAGCGCTTGCGCCCAGCGATCTTCTGCTTCAATACGTAGCTCGCAACGGTCCACATCTGCGAGACGGGAACACCCATTCAAACACCTCTCCGATTACCTTTTTATTGTACTAAGCTTGACAGGAGTGAGGATACCTTTGAAACCGCTGCCATTGGTCTTTATCGCTGTGATCGCCGTTGCACAGACGCCGACGCCCGATGTGGGGGCGCGCAGTCGCGAGATTCTGGACACGGCGCTGAAGAGCAAGAATCCGGATACCCGCAAAGAAGGGGTGGAGGCGCTGAGTCTGGCGGCCGATCGGGAGCCGTTCATCTCTTTGCTCGAAGGGATGCTGGACGATAAGGATGTGCCGGTCCGGTTGACGACCATCGCGAGCCTGGTGGATCTGAAGGGCGAGCGCACTGTGGCCGACTTGCAGAAGGCGATGAAAGACCCGGTGCCGGAAGTAAGTTTTACGGCGGCAAAAGCTCTTTGGGGACTGAAGAATGCACAAGGGAAGCAGGCATTGCTTTCGGTGCTCAGCGGGACTACAAAGACGTCGTCAGGGTTCTTCACAACGCAGAAGCGAGAGGCGCTGCGCATGATGCACACGCCGCGCACGATGATGATGTTCGCTCTGAAAGAAGGCGTGGGTTTCGCGCCGATTCCGGGCGCGGGGGAAGGCATGGCGTCCATGCAGGGTTTGCTTTCGGACCCCGGGGTGACCGGGCGCGCGGCGGCGGCGCTGCTATTGGGAAACGAGCATGACGCGGCTACACTGAAGGCCCTACACGAGGCGCTTACCGACAACGACTGGTCGGTGCGAGCGGCGGCGGTGCATTCATTGGCACTGCAGAACAACCCGGCGTTCCGGCCTGAGCTGGAGGAGTTACTGGACGATAAAAAAGAGGCAGTGCGTCTGCGGGCGGCGGCGGCTTGCGTGAGACTGGAACATGTTCCGGTGTCGAAAGTGAAGGCCCGATCACGCACGGCTGTTAAGCGCCCGCAATAAGGGCGCGGATGGTTTCGAGGGTGTCGGCGTCTTCGGGCTTTTTATCGGTGCGCCAGCGGGCCATGCGCGGGAAGCGCACGGCGATGCCGGATCGATGGCGCGAACTTTTCTGAATGCCTTCGAACGCCAGCTCAAAGACGAGTTCGGGCCTCACGGAACGGACGGGGCCGAACTTCTCGATGGTGTTGCGGCGGATAAAGGCGTCGACTTTGCGGATTTCTTCGTCGGTTAGTCCAGAGTAGGCTTTGGCAAAGGGGACGAGTGTTGCGCCATCCCAAACTCCGAAGGTGTAGTCGGTGAAAAGGCTGGCGCGGCGTCCGTTTCCCGGCTGGGCGTAGATGAGCACGGCATCGACGGAATACGGTTCGATCTTCCACTTCCACCAATCTCCGCGCTTGCGTCCGACGCGGTAGGACGAGCCCTTGCGCTTAAGCATGAAACCTTCAACGCCGCGTGCACGAGCTTCGCGGCGAAGGGTGGTCAAGTCTCCCCACGAGGCGGTGTTTACAGGCTCGGAAAGGACGATGCGTCCGGTGGACTTAGTTGCCGAGACGAGCTGTTCGAGCGTTTCGCGCCGCCATTCGAGAGGGCGCTCGCGGACGTCTTCCCCGCCCCACTCGAGCAGGTCGTAAGCGAGCAGCGACACGGGCACGTCGGCAAGAATTTTGGGGCCAAGCACTTTGCGGCCGATGCGGCGCTGCATCTGGGCGAAGGGCAGCGGCATGCCGTTCTTCCAGGGAAGAATTTCGCCATCGACGGCGGTGCCTTCGGGGAATAGGCCGCCGAGAGCTTCGAGTTCGGGAAAGCGTTCGGTGATGAGTTCTTCGCCGCGCGACCAGAGGAAGGTGCGCCACTGGCGGCGAATCAACTGCGCGCGGATGCCGTCCCACTTCCATTCGGCTTGCCAGTGATGAATGTCACCGAGGGCATCGATGGGGCCTTCGATGGGATAGGCGAGGAAGAATGGATAGGGGCGGCTGACGTCGGCGTCGGCGGATTCCTTGGCAAGGATGCGTTCATAGAATTCGACGGACGGCATCCAATCGCCCATGAGGCGGTGGGCGAGAACGGCGGCGTCGACTCCGCTGACGGCGGCCATGGCACGGACGACGAGGCTTTGGGAAACGCCGACGCGAAATCCGCCGGTGATGAGCTTATTCCACACGAAGCGCTGGCGCTCATTCATGGCGCGCCAGGCGGTAACGAGCGACTCACGGCGCTTGGCGTCATCCCACTCTTTCAAAGGCAGAAGGCGCTCTTCGACCCAATAGTGCAGGGGGAGCTCGCTGGACGTGGTGGGCGCGGGGAGCAGGAGCGAGATGGTTTCAGCGAGGTCGCCGACGGCCTGGTAGGATTCGCCGAAAAGCCAGTCTGGAATTTCAGCTTCGGCGACGGCCCACTCGACGAGCTTGCGCGTTTCGATGAGGCGCTTGGGACGGCGGCCGATGAGAAAGTGAATGGCCCAGGCGGCGTCGGCGGGCGGGACGGAGGCGAAGTACGCGGTGAGCGCGGCGATCTTCTCGTTGGTCTTGGTGGTCTCGTCGAGCGCGGTGAAGAGTTGGGCGAAGGCTCTCAAGCGGGCACCTGGGGGATGGGGTCGGGATCAGGCGAATCGGGCTCGGGAGTTTCGGACTCGGTGCCTTCGTCGCGCTCGCCATCGTAGCGGGTTTCGAGAGCTTTGGCGTTGCGACCGTGCTCGCATAGCCAGCGCACCAGGGGCGCGCGATATCCATGCGTGACGAGCACGCACTCGGCTCCGGTGGCGTCGATGGCGGTGATGAGTCCGGGCCAATCGGCGTGATCGGAGACGACGAATCCGCGGTCGATAGAACGGCGGCGGCGCGTGCCGCGGATGCGCATCCATCCCGAAGCGAAAGCGGTGGAGACGGTGCCGAAGCGACGGATCCACGTGCTGCCATGCGCGCTAGGCGGGGCGAGGATGAGGGCGCGTGACCAATCGGTGGCGGCGGGGGCGCTTCCGGCGTAATGCGTTTCGGGAAGAGCGATTCCAGTCTCGCGATAGATGCGGTTAAGCTTCTCGACGGCGCCGTGTCCGAAGATAGGGCCGATGGCGGGGTCAATGGCGGCGAGCACGCGCTGGGCTTTGCCGAGGGAGTAGGCGAACAGGACGCTGGCTTTGCCAGACTGCTGGTTACTCTTCCACCAAGCGTTCATATCGGCGGCGGTTTCGGAGGGCGCGCCCCATCGATAAATGGGAAGGCCGAAGGTTGATTCGGTGACGAAGGTGTGGCACCGGACCGGCTCGAACGGCGTGCAGGTGGAGTCGGGCTCGAGTTTGTAATCGCCGGAGACGACCCAGACTTCGCCGCGCGATTCGACGCGGATTTGCGCGGAGCCGAGAATGTGTCCGGCGGGATGCAGGGAAATGCGGACGCCATTGATGTCGAACGATTCGCCGTAGGGGCGCGGCTCGATATTGCTATCGCTACCGACGCGAGAGCGGAGCACGGATTGGCAGGGGGTGGAGCAGAGGTAGGCGGCGCATCCCCAATGAGCGTGGTCGGAGTGGGCGTGGGTGACGATGGCGCGGGGGACGGGGCGCCAAGGGTCGATATAGAAGGCGCCGACGGCGCAATAGAGACCATTGGCGTTGACCTGGAGGAGAGCGCTCACGACGGTGATTTTAGTATAGAAGGGTCAGGTTAAAGGGTGGCACGCGAAGGCGCTGAGACGCTGAGTGGAGGCTATGTCTTTAATTGGGATGCGGCGCTTTGAGCCTCTTTGACGCGAGTTTGGCAGGCGATATAGAGGTCAATTTCCGCATTCGAACAAACAAACCCATCGGCGGCGGGATCGTAGGGCAAGCCCTTTTGTTTGCTGGCTTGCTGGAGCGTGGCGGCGTTCTTCAACTTCTGGAGATCGTCGGCTTTGCGCTGAGCTTGCAGGGTCTGGAGGAGCTTGAAGGTTTGATGGAAGGTGCGCTGGAGGCGCTGCTCATGAATGCTGAGTGTGCGAATGGCGGCGGCGTTGTCGCGGAAGGCGCGGGCGGTATTGAGAGCGCAGGTTAGCTCGGGATTCGGGTCCACTAATTCGGGCGTCTGGACATGATGAACGTTGAACGATGCGTCCATTTGTGCCTCGAATTCTTCTGCTGCCTGGGCTTTGGCTTCGAGCGCGGCGGCATCGGCAAAGGCGACGGAATATAGATTGGATTCGAGAGTGGCGCAGCGGTTGAGACGCCACTGAGTGTCGGCGAGGGTTTGGACGAGTTGCTTCTCGATGACATTGACGGGATCGAGATCCTTGTGAAATTCCGCGGTGAAGGCGACGTAAGCGGCGAGGTCTTCGGTGGGGAGGACGACGACTTGAGAGGTTAGGCCGTGGCGGAGAGCGTTCAGGCTGGATTTCTTCTTGCCGGCTTCGGTGCGCGGACCGGTGGAGTGCTGCGCGTTGAGCAGGTTGGTCGCGTTGGAACTGGACATTTTTGAATGGCTCCTGGTAGGTTGGATTTGCGGGAGGGTGGAAGCTTCCGCTAATTGATTTATAGCTCCAGGGGGATGCGGGGGAGGAGGTAAGTTGTTGAGGGGAATAGGGGGGATGGCTGTGATCGGCGGAACGGTTTATTCTGAGGGCGTTACTATGTGAGAGTGAAGGTCAGGATCTGATCCACCTGCTGGAAACTGCTGGTTGGCGATTGAAGCGACCAAGGGAAGCCGGTTGGGACGCTCAAAGCGATTCTGCGCAGTTGCGGCCTGGAAAGAAAAAAGGACGACCGATGACATACACAGTTATTTATGAGAAGGGTCCCGATTCATGGGGTGCCTATGTTCCGGACCTTCCCGGCGTGATCTCTGTGGGCGACTCGCGAGACGAAGCGTAGCTCCTGATCCAGGAAGCGATCGAATTCCACATTGAGGGAATGCGCGAGGAAGGCTTAGCTATTCCCTCGCCTTCGAATTTTGCTGGAGTGGTTGAGGTCGATTATACGGCTTGAGCCGGATGATGCGGCGAACTTAATTAGACTCAGCGCTTTGATAATTGACGCCGCCACGCGAGCTCGCTAGTGCTCGGGTTGTTCTTCGCAGAAAATCGCCCTTAAGCTCATCTTGCTGGTGAGCGCTGATTGGTTTGCCTTTATGGGGCCGTCAAAGCTTCTTGAATCCGTCCCGCAAGCGGTCTCCAGAGGTAATTTAAAGCTGGTTTCCAGTTCTGTACCTTATGCCACTGCTGGGCTACCTTCGTGATTGCCAGGTAAATCAGCTTCAGCGCAGCCTCTTCGCTGGGGAATGCGCCCCGCGTCTTGATCGCCTTCCCCAGACTGCGTTGCAGTAGGGTTGGCGCCACAGCTTTCCCAGGGCTGGGTACTTCTTCCATTTCTTCTCAAATTCACCTAGCGCCAGTTCGGCCTGATCCGCCGCCCAGTAGATCGGCTTCAGGTCCGCGGCCGCGCCGAGAAGGTCTTTCCACATCACATAATTCAGGCTATTGCGTATCGGGTGAACAATGCATAGCTGCACCTGCCGTATATTTCCTCCAGATGACCCTGACCTAGCGCGTCGTCGTTCCACGCACCAGCGACATTACCTTGTCATCGAATCCCGTGAAACGCGCGTGGTGTTTCTTAATCAACCGCGGCTCGAACTCGCCCTTGCGATCCCGCGGCGTCTCCAGTTCGATTTCGCCGAACTCGCCTTCAGGCTCGCTCCAGAACCGCTTTCGTGATCTGCTGCAAAAGCGACTTTACGTCTTTCGTTTTTGTCCGTTCTTCAGCCACTCCAGAATTCGGAAACACCCGCCTTAATTCCAAAGGGCGTCATGCTTAACTGTAATTTCATCGACGCCATAATAGGAACGTCGTGTCGATCCTCGGATGTGAGCTTGAGGAACGTGACTCTTTATTTTTACTCGTTTTAACTCGCTTCTTACGTTTGGCTTAGTCGTCTTCCTAGTAATCAATTCGCTACGGACCCCACAGCCAATACTGCAAACCCCGCCTTTATTTTGCCTGAAAGCTCCGTGGGTCTTTCTTCCCAAGCCGAACTTGTACACTTTTTTCTGGATTCCACGGGCCAGTTTGTCTCAATCAATTTTCCGATTACCGCGCCTTTACGGATACTAAAGCGGCTTCGGAGACAGTCGCAATAGGTGACTGCTCCTCAATAACAGTGCTTGGATAGGATTTATAATTCACCCGCCGACTGGTAGAGCGGGCTCTAGAATCCAAGCCGAAAGACAAGCAGAGACCACAAATCGAGGAACTATGGCCCCTTTAACTATCGTTATAATTGCTTTTATTTATCTCGCCCTCTCCGTCATTGTAGGGATGCTTTTCGGTGCTGCGATTCGGCTTGGCTCTGGTCCAGACGAGACGAGAGATGCCCACCCGCGTAAACGAAGGGTTGTAGTGACGCGCCGCCAACGAGACCTACAGACGACTGCGAAACTAAGTCCTGGTAAAGCTTAGAGAAAGCCGCTTCTCAGCCGCTAGATTCTCATGCAGCGATCGGTTGACGTGTGCCTTGGGCGCCGTATTATCGCAAACGCAGCACGTCTAGCCATCTAATTTTGCATTTTCGACAAGCGAATTTTTCACATCCTCCACCACTACCTCTACCTCTGTCCGGTAGCGGGTTAGCAATTCCTGGCTGGTGGCTTCGAAACGCAGGACGAGGACGGGCTGCGTGTTAGAGGCGCGGACTAGGCCCCAGCCGTGCGGGAAATTGATGCGGGCGCCGTCTACGTCGAGAACTTCGTACTTGGTTTTGAAGTGCGCCAGCACGGCGCTGACGACGGCGAACTTTTCTTCATCGGCGCAGTCGACGCGGATTTCCGGGGTCGTCATGGTCTTCGGAAGATCGGCCAGTTGCGCGGAGAGCGGGCGGCCGGATTTGGCGACGATGTCGAGCAGGCGGCAGGCGGCGTACAGGGCGTCGTCGAAGCCGTAGTAGCCGTCGGCGAAGAACATGTGGCCGCTCATCTCGCCAGCCAGCTCGGCGTGCGTCTCCTTCATCTTGGCCTTGATGAGGGAATGGCCGGTCTTCCACATGATGCCGTTGCCGCCGTTGCGTTTGATGTCGTCATAGAGCGATTGCGAACACTTCACCTCGCCAATCACCGTGGCTCCGGGCTTGCGCGCCAGAATTTCGCGCGAGTAGACGATCATCAACTGGTCGCCGTAGATGACAGTTCCCTTGTCGTCCACCGCGCCGATGCGGTCGGCGTCGCCGTCAAATGCGATGCCCAAGTCCGCGCCGGTTTCGAGCACCTTGGCGACTAGCTGATCGAGATTTTTGGGGACGGTTGGGTCGGGATGGTGATTGGGGAAACGGCCATCCATCTCGAAGAACATTTCGGTGGCATCCACGTTCAGCCTTTTCAGAATGCGCGAGAAGGCGGGGCCGCCAGTTCCGTTGCCCGCGTCCACGACAACTTTTACTTTTCGATTGAAGTTGAACTTAGACGCGATCTCGTTGACATAGGGAGTGACGGCATCGGCGGTGGTTTCCGTGCCTTCGCCGGTCTCGAAATCCTGGGTCTCGATCAGGCGGCGGACATGCTGGATATCGTCACCGTGGATGGTGGATTTTCCGGCGACTACTTTGAACCCGTTGTACTCCGCGGGATTGTGGCTGCCGGTGATCATCACGCCGCCCGCTGCCTTGAAATGAAAGACGGAGTAATAGAGGAGAGGCGTGGGCACGACGCCGATATCGGTAACGTCGCAGCCGCTGGCTTTCAATCCTGAAATCAGGGCATCACGCAAGCGCGGTGAGCTTAGGCGACAATCGCGCGCGAGCATCAGATTCTTGCCTTGCGTGCGGCGCAGAAGAGTTCCGAGCGCGCGGCCGAGCTGCCCGATTCCGCCGCTCAGCAGCTCATCGTCGGCAACGCCGCGGATGTCATATTCCCGAAAGATGGTGGATTTCAACATGAAGTAGAAATTATAGCGGGCGCGATAGAATGAAGCTCGGATGCGGACCACGATCAGCGGCGTTCCGGTGGACGCTGTATACGGGCCCGAAGAGTTTCCCGATCCGGCGCCGGCGGGGCAATTTCCTTACACGCGGGGAATTCACCCGAACATGTATCGCGACCGGCTCTGGACGATGCGCCAGTTCTCCGGGTTCGGGACGCCGGAAGAAACCAACGCGCGTTACCTTTACCTTCTTAGGCAGGGACAGACCGGGCTTTCGGTGGCGTTCGATCTGCCGACACTCATGGGATACGACGCCGATGACCCGCTGTCGGATGGTGAAGTGGGTAAGTGCGGCGTCTCGATTGGTTCGCTGGAAGATATGGAGATTCTGTTCGCGGGTATTCCCCTGGCGGACGTTACGGTTTCGATGACGATCAACTCGCCCGCTTCGATTTTGTGGGCGATGTATCTGGTGGTGGCTGAAAAGCAGGGAGCGCGGTGGGAGCGGCTCTCGGGAACACTGCAGAACGACATCCTCAAGGAATATATTGCGCAGAAGGAGTACATCTATCCGCCGCGGCCATCGATGCGGCTGGTGACCGATACCATCGAGTTCGGCGCATCGCATACGCCGCGCTTCAACCCAATTTCGATTAGCGGGTATCACATCCGCGAAGCTGGGTCGACGGCTTTGCAAGAGCTAGCGTTCACCTTGCGCGATGGCATCGAATATGTGGATTGGGCGCTTGAACGCGGACTGGCTATCGACGCGTTCGCGCCGCGTCTGAGCTTTTTTTTCAACGCTCACAGCGACTTTTTCGAGGAGATCGCCAAGTACCGGGCGGCGCGCGGGGTGTGGGCCAGGCTTATGCGGGATCGTTATGGCGCGAAGGACGAGCGGAGCTGGAAGCTGCGGTTTCACGCGCAGACCGCCGGGTGCTCGCTGACCTGGCAGCAGCCGCAGAACAACATTGTGCGCACCAGCCTGCAGGCGATGGCCGCGGTGCTGGGTGGCGCGCAATCGCTGCACACGAATTCGCTGGACGAAGCTTACGCACTCCCGGGCGAACATGCGGTCACGATTGCGCTGCGCACGCAACAGGTAATCGCGTTTGAAAGCGGCGTGACGGCGGAGCCCGATCCATTCGGCGGCGGCTATTTTCTGGAACATCTTACGCGCGACATGGAAGCCGGGGCGCAAGACTACATCGCTCAGATTGATGGCATGGGGGGAATGATCGCGGCAATCGAGCGCGGATTTCCGCAGAGTGAAATTGCGAATGCGAGTTACAAGTACCAGCGCGAGGTGGAGTCGCGCGAGAGGATCATCGTGGGGGTGAATGGTTTTACGGAAAGCGAACAGCAGCCGATTGAACTCCTCGAAATCGATCGCACGGCCGAAGCGCGTCAGGTTCGAAAACTGGAATTTTTACGCGCCAGGCGCGACTCAAACCGCGTCGCCGCGTCGCTTGACGCCCTGCGAGAAACGGCGCTTCACACAGCCAACACAATGCCGTGTATCCTGGAGGCTGTACGCGCGTACGCGACGCTGGGCGAGATCTGCAACGCCCTTCGCGATGTGTTCGGGTCGTATAAGGAAACGAGCATCGTTTAGAGAATGAGCAGCCCCATCCGAGTGCTGGTGGCAAAGCCGGGTTTAGACGGACACGATCGAGGAGCCAAGATCATCGCGCGAGCGCTGCGCGATGCGGGCATGGAAGTTATTTATACTGGTTTGCGGCAGACCCCGGAGATGATTGTGAACGCCGCACTGCAAGAAGATGTGCAGGTGATTGGGCTTTCGATTCTTTCCGGCGCGCACAATGCCATTGTGCCGCGCCTGATGGAACTGCTCCGGCAAAACGAGATGACCGATGTCAAAGTCATTGTGGGAGGCATCATCCCAGACGATGATGCGGAAGATTTGAAACGTCAAGGCGTCGCGGCTGTGTTTCAACCGGGCGCGTCACTGGAAACTATCGTGGAGTTTATCCGCGGTGCCAGCCAGCCAGTTACAACTGGCCAAAATCATTGAAAGATAAAAAAGGTAAGTAAATGGAAAAGCAGTTAAAGATAGCGGTATTTATAGATTTCGATAATATCGAGATCGGCGTCAAATCGACGCTGCAACGCGAGTTCGACGTCTCGGCGGTGCTGGACGCTCTGAAGGAACGCGGCGAGATTGTGACCAAGATCGCGTACGCCAACTGGGGGCGTCAGGAAAATTTCACGCGCCAGTTGTCGGAGCACGCGATTCAGATGGTGCAGCGCGACCCTTCGCCGCGCGGCGATAAGAACGGCGCCGACATCAACCTGGCGCTTGATGCGCTGGAGATGGCGTTCACGCACGATCATATCAACGCGTTCTGCATTGTGAGCGGCGACAGCGATTTCATCGCGCTGGTGAACAAGCTCAAGCAGTATGACAAGACGATTTTCGTGGTGGGCGGACGCGCATTCACCAGCACGATACTCCAGAAAAATTGCCACGAGTTCATTAGTTACGAATCCGTGATCGATGAAAGCGCTGGACCGCGGCCCGCGCCGCAGCCGCAGCTGCAGTCTTCAAGCGAGCCGCAGCAAGCGCAGCCGCAGCAGCAGCCGCGCGAAGGCGGCAAGCCCCACCACCACGAAAAGCGCCCGTATTCGGGGCAGAAGAATTTCGGTCAAGGCGGAGGCGGAGGGGGACAGCGGCGGCCGGTTCTCGACTTGGCGCAAGCCATGCCGCTGGTCGAGCGCGCTCTTCAAGTTCTGGAACGACGTGAAGTCCGGCCGCAGCTTGGCTTACTGAAATCCACGATGCTGCAGCTTGATTCGAGCTTCAGCGAAAAATCCTACGGGGCGAATTCGTTTACGGATTTCGTGGAGAAGCTGCGCAAGGCCGACCACGTGATGGTCACGGGCGGCGAAGGCCGTTACATGATCCAGCGGAAGGGCACCGGTTCGGCGGAAAAGACCGTGAAACCCGAGACCGCACTCCCGGTGCTGCGCGATGTGCTCGAAAGCCATCGCCTGGAAATGGAGGAAGGCTGCTTGTCCGACGATCTCGCGGGATGGGTCAAGGAAGAACAGCCGACTTTCGACTGGAAGAATTTTGGATTCCAGGAATTCAGCGAGCTGCTGAACTTCGCGCAGGATAAGGGCGTGGTGAAGATACAGCCCGACGAAGAAAAGGGCCTGCTGGTGTTTCTCGGCGCCGAATTTCATCCGCCCGCTATCCCCGAGCCACCGCCGATGCCGCCAATGGAAGAGATGCCGGACGAAAAGCAGCCCGTGGTCAAGGGCCAGCCGACGGCGCGGGAGGCGCGTCCGAAGCGATCGCCGCGTAAGACCGCTGGGCCGGCGATGTCAAACTCGAACATCGCCGACCCCGCCTCGGTAAAGAAACCGAAGCGCGCCGCGCCCACGCGCCGCGCGCCCCGCAAGACCGCCGCGCGACCGACACACGAAGACGTATCGGGCCAGGAAGACGTGCAGCCGCAGGAAGACACGCACGACGAGCCGCAGCCCGAATAGCGCTAAACGCCCTCGCTCTTCTTACGCTCGTACCCTTTACGGATATACTTGCCAGCCTCGTCTTGCGCGCCCTGCGTATTATCGCGGGTGCGCTCGGCGAGCTTGTACTCATTTACGGCGCGATCGCGCTGCCCGGTGATATCGAAGATCTTGCCGAGGTTGATGTGCGCCCAAACCTCGACCCACTTCGGATCGAGGTCACCATTCAGCGATTCGCGAAACTCATTCGCGGCCGACTGATAGTTATTCTGCAGGAAGAAAACTTCCGCAATCCGGTAATGCGCCAGCGAGCTGTTGCGAGAAGTTTCCAGCGCTTTCTGATACTCCTTCAGGGCTTCAGTAAATTCGCTGATCTCGGCAAACTGCTCGCCGCGCCGGATCGCCACCGACACGCGAATCGCATTGCTATACCGGAGCAGGCGCGAGTTTGGGTCGATGGTGACCGACTTCGGCTTGCCGAACGTATCCACTGAGAATTCGGAAGATGTGCCGACGACTTCGACGCGCTTTTCCTCGGGGTTACCTTCGGTTTCGATTTTCAAATCGACCGGCATACGGAAAGTGTCGAGATCCTGCGCGATTTTGCCAACGACGCGGAACCCTTTCTGGGTGCGGAAAACGGTATAGTCCAATTTGAACTCCGGCGCGCCACTGGATTCAATCCACTGGATGAAAAAGTATTTCAGATCCTGTTCCGAAACCGCCTCGGCTACCTTGCGGAAATCCTCCGTGGTCGCAGACTTCCATGCGAACTGCGACGCATAGGTCTTCAGGGTCTTATAGAATTTCTCATCGCCGATCACGTACCGCAGCATGTTTAAAACTTCGGAGCCCTTGCTGCCGGTCAATGCCCAAAGCTCCGGCGAGTAGTCTTCCAAGCGTGCAGCCTGGATTACGGGCACCGTGTCCACGGTCAACGCTTCAACTGAAACGTCCTTCATTTGGGCTTCCAGCGCGCCCGCGCCGCGGGTATGTTCGGCCCACAGCGCTTCGGAATACGCGGCGAGGCCGTTCTCGAGCCACAGATGATTGCGCGTGGAGGGTGACACCATCTCTTCCCACCACTGCCGCGCTACCTGGTTGGATAGAATTTTGGGATTCAACTCCATTCCAATGCCGCGAGGGCTCAGAAACACGATGCCGGGCGCGGCATACCCATTCGATGCACCGGCTTCGGTTTCGACGAGGGTAAGGTTCGCCGCTGGCGGAACTCCGAAGAGTCCGCTGAAGTAGCTCACAATCTTGCCGGTCTCGTCCGCGTAAGCCCGCGCCATGTCCTGCCCCGCCGCGCGAAAGTAAACCGCAGTGCTCACGCCATCGGTCGTAACCTTTACCGGAGTTCCGTGCACCACCGCAATGCTCCCGGGGAAAGCCGCGTGTGTAAACTGGAAGCTATAGACCGTTTTGTCGCCCGCCACCTTCGACGTTTCCGTGCCGCTCGCAATCACGCGATTGCCCGTCGCCACGGTGATGTTCAAATCCGCCGTGAATCGGTCGGTGCTGTATCCGCTTACTGGAAACCATCGCGCGGGATAGAGCAGATACGCCGAATCCTCGTGAATGGCCGCGAACTTAATTCCATACACAGGTGAATCTTCGTTGCCCGTAAGGTGCCCATCGTATTGGAAGATCAGTGTGACGGGCGTGCCTTTAGTCAAAGGCGGGTCAAACGTTACCACGACGGTGTTGTCGGTTTGACCGCGGGTCGGCTGGTACGCATGTCCCTTGTCATCCAAAATCTTCGACACCGCTAACGCATTGTTTAGCTCGAACGTGGCCGTCGAAATTCGGTCGTCCAACGGGATAAACCGAACTGCGGCACGCGCCGTGAGCGACTGCGTGCGACCGTTGACTTCGGCATCGATGGTGTAATGGTCCACGTCGATGCGCGTGCGCTTGTCTTGCGCCTGAGCCAGCGCCGCCGCACTTAGCGCGAGAATGATCCCCGTCGAAAACCCAACTAACTTAGACAACCTGAGCCTCCCTCAATGCCGCTTGCTCCGCCACTTTCATCACCTCGTCCGCCGCGCTCTGAATCGCATCGCCGTGCGCCCAAAGCTTGCCGGCCACTTCCCGTAAGTCTTTTTTCATTTTCGCGCGGCGCGCCGCATCGTGGAGCAGACCGCGCGCCGCATCGGCCAGATTCGGGCCGGTCATCAAATGCTGCATAAGCTCCGGAATCACTTCACGCTCGGCTATCAGATTCACCATGGAATAAAAAGGAATGCGCACTAGCAGCTTGCCCAGTATCCAACTGAGCTTGTTGACCTTATAGAAGGCGATCATGGGCGTCCCTAATAACGCGGCCTCGACGGTGACAGTACCGCTCGCGGCCAGGGCGATGTCGGCATGCGCCAGCGCGTCCCATGCTTCCCCCTGAATCACATGGATGGCCGACGAGCCCATCCGATCTCGAAAAAACTGCGCCCCGGTGGTGGCCGAGGCGGGCAAAACAAAACTAGCGGATTCGCCCAGAAGCGCGGCGGCGGCGCACAACTCGGGCAGATGGCGAGCCGCTTCGCCGCGCCGGCTTCCGGGTAGCACCGCAATTAAAGGACGGTGCTCCGGCAGATCGTGTTTCCGAAAAAATTCGGCCTTGGTCAGCGAGGGGCGCACGCGGTTACTCAATGGGTGCCCGATGAAGGTAGCGTCGACCTGGTTTGCGCGAAAGAACCGCTCCTCAAAAGGAAAGATGCACAAAAGGCGAGTGATTACGCGCCGCATGACCGGGAGCCGCCCTTTGCGCCACGCCCACACTTGCGGGGCGACGAAATAGACCACGGGGATGCCCCAATTCTTAAGCTTCCGGGCAATTCGCAGGTGGAAGTCAGGCGAGTCGGTAAGGATCGCGAGGTCCGGCCTTTCGGCACGGATCGCGGCAAGCAGTTTTCTGTACTGCCGGTAGATTCGCGGCAGGTGCCCCACCACTTCGACTAGCCCTACAACCGCCAAGCTTTCCGCGTCGATCACGTTGCGAATTCCGGCTTCGCGGAGGTTCGAGCCGGCACATCCGAAGAACTGTGTGTGGGGCCACCGGCGGCGCAGTTCGGCCACTAAAAGGGCAGCGTAGAAGTCGCCCGAAGCTTCCCCCGCGGAGACAAGAATGGAACGCGGCGCGACAGGCATCATCTGTTACAATCGCATAGCCAAGAATGACCGTAGCCATCGATCGCTCCCGGATGTCCGTAGAAGAACTGGCCGATAGTTTTCGGAGTCAAATGATTCCCCTGGGCGAAGCGTTCTCTTACTTTGCCACGCCCTCGATGCCGGACGAGGATCTTCGCCAGTATGTGCATGAGACCATCGCCGCGGTGCCTCCGCGATTGCTCGGTGTGATTCCGCACGTGAACATTGTCCTGGTCCCGTATCTTTCGCGGGGGAAGGGTCAGCAAGGCGATCAGATTAGTTTCGAACGGCCAGCTCACATGCTAGTTGCGCGCCGGGTGGATTCGGGCCGCGAGGTCACGTTATTCTTCGCTATCAAAGAAGAAGACATTTCCGAATATCACTACGCTTTCTATAACGCGATCGCGGCCTTGCTCGCCGAGAACAGTACGGAAGAAGTTCGCGACGCGTTTTCGCAGCTTGTGCGCGATGAGCTGCTGGCTAAAGTTCATGGCGAAGTAGATCAGAAGAGCTGGGCGCTGAAACAGACTTGGCTTGCTCGCCCGCAAGGCAAGGAAACTAAGGTCTTCCGCGATTACGTGAAGCAGGCTTTAGAAGACACGTTGACGCTTTACCTGCACGGGATTTGTTGCGACATCGACGTGGAAACAGGACCGCGGCAGATGCCGAGCCGGCATTTGCGAAGGCGACTCGAGGCTCTGTACGCGCTGTTTCCGCCGCCGCCGGGGCATGCGGTGTTTCCGGAACATGTGAAAAGGCGCATGGGGAAGCGTTGACACTCGGAAGGTGAGCGAACCTAAGATCATTCTCGATACGTGCGTGTGCAGAAAGTTGTTGAATGGAGACTGCGGGTACGACACCGAAAAAATCAGCAAAAAGAAAAATAAGAGCTTCGATGTCTGTGTCTCGCCGCTAACCCTAACTGAACTTATAAATTGAATCGTCAATGGTCGCACTGTTGAGGACTTCCAGAGCGACAAAGATAGCATTAGACTAGCGGTGGGAAACGGGCATTTCCGCGTCCTTCCCCTGCCGGGAACATTTGCTTTTAAAACAGTTCTAAATATTCCTAGTACCCTTGCAAAGTTTACGCCAGCCTTATATAAACGATGGGTAAGAATATAGTTGACACACCCATCGTTTTGCTTCATAATTGAGTTATGGAATCGAATCCCCGTACTCTTCTTGAGGCGATCCGGCACTATACCGACGCCGATAATTCGCTTGGCGAAGTAGCCGATAGCCGATGGAGTAACGGGGTTGTCTGTCCCCACTGCCAAGC
>JANYJA010000057.1 GCA_025358575.1 Terriglobia bacterium | reverse complement strand
CGTATTGTAGATATGGAGGCGGGAGGAGCGGCGGAGCGCGCGGCCTATTATAAATTCCCTTTTACTCGATTCGTTCGGTGAGCGACCTGGCTGGCGAAACCTTGGCATGTGACTTCAACGCCGCACTGCGCGAAAATGGTAAGTTCAGTACCGCGCGGCTAATCGCGTCTGCGTTGCAGCGGCCCCTAACCAGCTTTCCCGAGTTGATGCGGCTGCGGCAACGAACGATCGCCGCTTCTAATTCACTGGGAGATTTTCTTGCAAGCTGCCGGTTTTGAAATTCCGAGACTCATGCGCGCCGCCGTTTACCATGGCGAAAGCGTCGTGTCCGTCGAGGAAGTTCCTACGCCCGAAATCTGCGCCGGAGAGATTTTGATCCGCGTTGAGGCCTGCGGCGTGTGCCATACGGATCTAAAAAAGGTGGAGCACAACCTGCTGCCTCCGCCGCGCATCTATGGTCACGAAACCGCCGGTATTGTTGCGCGGGCGGGCGCGGGAGTGACCCGGTTTGCGGTGGGTGACCGCGTCATTGTGTTCCATCATATTCCCTGCCGCGCCTGCTTCTATTGTTCTCGGAAGCTTTACGCGCAGTGTCTAATTTATAAAAAAGTGGGTGTGACTGCCGGGTTCACGCCAGCGGGCGGTGGATTCTCGCAATACGTGCGGGTGATGGATTGGATTGTAGAAAATGGCGTCGAAAAGATCCCCGACGGCATCTCTTTTGAAGAAGCCTCGTTTGTGGAACCGGTGAACACTTGTTTGAAGGCCGTGGATCAATGCGCGGCGCGTGCTGACGATCTCGTGCTGGTCATGGGCCAAGGCCCGATTGGTCTACTTTTCACCATGATTCTGCACGAGCGTGGCATTCCGGTTGTCGCTACGGATACCATTCCGTGCCGCCTCAGCCTCTCGCGCGAATGCGGCGCCTCGGAATCGTGGGATCCGAGGAGCACCGATGTCGTCAGCCGTATTGAATCGCGAACCGATCAGCGTGGCGCGGACATCGTCATCGTCGCGACCGCCGCTCCCGGACTCGTTGCCGAAGCAATCCGTTGTTCGCGCCCAGGCGCTCGAATCCTGCTTTTCGCCCAGACCTCGCACACCGAGCGCATCGAATTTTCGGGCGCGGATATCTGCGTCGGGGAGCGCGTTTTGTTCGGATGCTACAGTGCCGATGTAGATCTGCAGGCCGAGTCCGCCGATCTGGTGTTTCGCCGGAGGATTCCAGTCGCTCGTTTGATTTCGGACCGATTTCCGCTCGGGGATATCGAAGCCGCGTTTCACTTGGCGCAACACCCAACCGAATGGTCTCTGAAGGTCATCGTCAAACCGCAGGAGTTAAACTAGGTGCCGGATCGCATGATGGCGGCGGTGCTTTACGGGCAGGAGCAGATTCAAATTGAATCCGTCGAGATCCCGCATGTGGGCCCCGGCGACCTGCTCGTCCGCGTGCGCGTAGCACTGACGTGCGGAACGGATGTGAAGGTTTTCCGGCGCGGTTACCACGCCCGGATGATTGTGCCGCCGGCGTTATTTGGGCACGAGCTCGCGGGTGATGTGGTGGCTGTAGGCATCGGAGTGACGCATTTCCGACCGGGCGACCGCATTGTAGCCGCTAACTCGGCGCCCTGCGGAGTGTGCCACTACTGCCGCCGTGGGAAAACCAATTTGTGCGACGATCTTCTTTTCAATAATGGTGCCTATGCCGAATACATTCGCATTCCGGCGCGCATCGTGGAATGGAATACTCACAAAATTCCTCAGACCATCACCTACTCCGACGCGGCCTTGACCGAGCCGCTGGCCTGCGCTCTCAAAGCCATTGAAGACACCGATCCCCAGGTAGGCGACACGCTTACGGTCATCGGTCTGGGCCCGCTCGGCACGATGCTGGTGAAACTGGCCAAGCTTGCCGGAACGCGTGTGATCGCGGTGGCCCGCAAGAGCAGTCAGGTGGACCGCGCGCTGAAAATGGGAGCCGATGAAGGCGTCGCCACCGATTGCACGCCCGATGCCGTCCAACGGGTCCTCGACCTTACCGGGGGCGCGGGGTCGGAGATTGTGATCGAGGCGGTGGGAAAACCGGAAACCTGGAATTCGGCTGTTTCCATGCTCCGCCGCGGCGGCACCGTGAATTTTTTTGGAGGATGCCCCGCCGATACCAGTGTCAGCCTGGATACGAACCTTCTGCATTATTCCGAGCTCACCTGCAAAGCTAGTTTTCACCACACGCCCGCTCACATTCGCCGCGCACTTGACGTGATCATCGCTGGGCATGTGACTGCGCGGGACTTCGTGAATCATGAGGAGCCTCTCGCCAATCTCCCCCAAGTGATGCAGCATCTGGCGCATCACAATGGCTCTCTGAAGACCGCTATTCTGCCTTAACGCATGCCCTTGGCCCCGCGCGAATTCGTTCAGAGTCCGGTTGCTCTCGCTCAAAGTTACAGCATCGCCGAGGCCGAAGCTTACACGCGCTGGCTCGCCACCAGCCATTATGAAAATTTCCATGTAGTGAGCTTCCTTTTACCGAGGCGTCTGCACCAGGATTTCTACAACGTCTATGCCTACTGCCGCTGGGCGGACGATCTTGGAGATGAAATGGGCGACACCCGCGAGAGCCTCCGACTTCTCGAATGGTGGCGCGTGGAACTGACGCGAATGTATGCGGGGGAAGTTCAGCACCCCGTGTTCGTAGCCTTGCGGGAGACGGTTCAGCGGCACTCGATTCCAGAGCGGCCTTTTGCCGACCTGATTCGCGCTTTCATTCAGGATCAGACCGTCACGCGCTACAAGAATTGGGCTGAAGTGCTCGATTATTGTGTCTACTCCGCCAACCCGGTCGGGCGTTTAGTGCTTTACCTTTGCGGTTACTCCGACACCGAGCGCCAACGGCTTTCCGATTTAACGTGTACGGCGCTGCAACTGGCGAATTTCTGGCAGGACGTTACCGTCGACATTGAGAAAGACCGCGTCTACATGCCGCTCGATGTGCTTTCGCGCCACGGTTGTTCTGTCGACGAACTAGCTGGGCCGCGCTTCACTCCCGCTTTCGGTTCGGCGATGCATGAGATGGTGGACTACGCGCGCGATCTGTTCGAAGGCGGTCTCCCGCTGATTGGAATGGTGGATCGCCGACTGGCGCTTGACCTCGAACTCTTCAGCCGTGGCGGGCTCCGCATCCTCGATAAAATTGCGCAACAGGATTACGATGTACTCACCCGCCGGCCCGCCATCTCCAAGTTCGAGCGAGTGCAATTGCTGGTGGGCGCGCTACTGAAAACGAGTATCTCGAGGGCAGCTTGACTGCAATCGATGCGTCCTACGCATACTGCCGCCGAATTGCCCGTTCACGCGCGAAAAATTTCTATTACTCGTTCGTTTTGCTGTCAAAGCCGCAGAAGAATGCAATGTGCGCTATGTACGCATTTATGCGCTTTTGCGACGATCTGAGCGATGAGCCCGGGGCGAAAGCGGCGTCCGTTGAGCGGTGGCGGGGGGAACTTGCCGAAGCTCTGAATGGGCGCTATAGCGATCATCCCGTGTGGCCCGGGTTCCACGATGCGGTTCAGCGCTACGCTATTCCGCAGTCTTATTTCTTTGACATGATCGATGGGGTACTCTCCGATTTCGGGTTGCGCCACATCGAAACTTTCGCGCAGCTCTACGATTACTGCTACAAGGTCGCCTCAGTGGCGGGCTTAGCGACTATTCATATCTTTGGGTTTTGCGATCGGCAGGCTCTAATACTGGCCGAGAAGTGCGGCATTGCTTTCCAACTGACCAACATTCTGCGCGATGTGCGCGAAGATGCAGAAAATGGGCGCGTTTATTTGCCCGCGGACGACCTTGCCAGCTTCGGAGTGACATCCGCCGAATTTCTGACCACCGTCCCGTCCGCGGCTTTTCGCAGCCTGATGACTTTCGAGGTAGACCGCGCACGGGCCTATTACAACGAATCGCGTCCTTTGCTGAGTCTGGTGGATCGCCGCAGCCGGTCTTCGCTATGGGCGTTGATCACGATTTATTCGCGGCTATTGGACCGCATTCGCGCCTGCAACTTCGACGTGTTATCGCAGCGCGTTTCGCTTACTGGATTTGAAAAATCGTGGATTGTATTGCGCGCTCTCGCGAGGTAAAAGTTGCGAACTACCCGTGCCCGAGCTTCATGATCCAGGCGATTCCGAAAAGCGCCAGCATGAAACATCCGAAGCAATAGAGCCCGTAGTTCCACCGCTCTTTATCGGTCCGCTTGGTCACGATGCCGAGCACCACCGCAGCAAATAGCGCAAACAGGAATGCCGCTTCGAAATGCGAAAGGTTCATCTTCGGCATTAGCTCTTCCTCCCGGCCGCGATTTCGAAAACGTCTACCATGGCCAGAATGTTGAGCAAGCCAGCGGTCACCAGGAATTTAGTGCCGTAGTCATGGACGTGCCCGGCGACATCCATTTGCGAATATCCAAGCGCATTGGACAGAATATACAATGCTCCCGTCGCCAGATTCCCCACGAAGCCGCCGTAGTTGATCAACGTCGTCAACAGGTCGCCGCTTTCGGGTTTGAACATGGCCCCGCGCATGAACAGGCCGAAGAGAAACATTAGAGTCACGGAGGCCATCAACAGCGCCGCCCGGCCGCGCCGTTTCAACAAAAAATGACCACCGCCAGGAATCAACCAGCCGACGAGCACTGGCATGGCCCACACGCGCACCGGCGGCATGGGTAATTTTTCAGTTTTGTTGGGGGTCGCCATCGATTAACAGTACGAGAATATCATGCGTAAGGTTCGCCCGAATTCCGGTGCCGTCCCAGGGAGTACTTAAATCTTCCACGCCGCGCCGTCCGGATACCCGAATTCCGCAAGCGACGCCGGTTTCATCTCGATGCTATAACCCGGCGCCGATGGCGGCATGTACCGGCCGTCATTCATGCGGACGGGAGTGATGAAATGCTCATGTAAGTGGTCCACATACTCCAGCAGACGATTCTCCAGCGACCCACTCACGCAGATGTAATCGAACAGCGACAGATGCTGCACATACTCACAAAGCCCTACGCCGCCGGCATGAGGGCACACGGGAACTCCAAACTTAGCCGCCATCAAAAGCACCGACAGGATTTCATTCACCCCTCCCAGGCGGCAGCTGTCGATCTGGCAGAAATCAATCGCGCCCGCTTGCAGCAGTTGCTTGAACAGCACGCGGTTCTGGCAGTGCTCGCCGGTCGCCACCCCGATGGGCGCGATTCCGCGCCGGATTTTGGCATGCCCCAGCACGTCATCGGGACTGGTCGGCTCCTCAATCCACCACGGCTTGAATTTGGCCAGCGCGCCCATGTTGGCAATGGCTTCGTCCACGTCCCAGCGCTGGTTCGCGTCCATCATGAGCTTGCGGTCCCAGCCAATCTCTTCGCGGATTATGCCGGCGCGGCGCACGTCATCAGCGATATCCGCTCCCACTTTGATCTTGAAATGCGTCCAGCCTTCGGATAGAGCCTCGCGGCAGAGTTCGCGGGTCTGCTGATCGGAATAACCAAGCCAACCCGCCGACGTCGTATAGGCCGGGAACCCGACGCGCCGCATCTCTTCTTCACGAGCCGCCCGCGTATCCGCGTTGCGCTGGAGGATGCCGAGGGCCTCCTCCGGCGTAAGCGCATCGGTGATGTAACGGAAGTCGATGGTGCTCACCACCTGCTCGGGCGTCATGTCGACTAGCAGCTTCCAGACGGGCTTGCCCTCGGATTTCGCATAGAGGTCCCAAACCGCGTTCACCAGGGCCGCCGTCGCCAGGTGAATCACGCCTTTTTCCGGGCCCACCCACCGAAGCTGGCTGTCGCCGGTAATCATGTGCCAAAATGCGCCCATATTCGCGGTGAAAGACTCCAGCGTCCGGCCGATCAGCAGCGGCGCCAGCGCGATTATTGCAGCCACGCAAAGTTCATTCCCGCGACCGATAGTAAATGTGAGGCCATGCCCTTTCAGGGCGGTGTCGGTATGAACGATGCAGTATGCGGCTGAGTAGTCGGGGTCTGGGTTCATTGCATCCGAACCGATGCTCTCGCGGGAAGTGGGGAAGCGGATATCGAGGGCTTCAATTCTAGTAATTTTCATTTAGACTCGTCTCTATGTGGAATCTCGCTGTAGTGCTATTATTGGCGGCCGCGCCGGATACCGCCATCCGGCAGGTGCTCGATGCTCAGGTGAGCGCCTGGAATCACGGCGATATCGACACCTTCATGCGCGCCTACGACACCCAAGCGATATTCGTCGGGAAGGAAGTGACACGCGGCTATGACAAAGTTCTCGCTCGGTATCATACACGATATCCCACCCCCGCAAAAATGGGAAAGCTAGCTTTCGGCAACCTCGAAATCACGCTACTCGGGCCGGATTACGCGTCGGTTCTCGGGCAATTCCACCTGAAGCGCCCGTCAGCGGATGGCGGCGATGCCAACGGAATTTTTACGCTTCTGTTTGAGCGCAAACAAGGAACGTGGAAGATTCTAGTGGATCACACCAATTGATGTTTGCTCCCCAATTCCAACCTGTTCTATACTAAAGCCTTAAGACAATGCCGAAACGTACTTATCAGCCGAACAACCGCAAGCGCGTTAAAACGCACGGTTTTCGGACACGCATGAAGACCGCCGATGGCCGCGCCGTGATTTCGCGCCGCCGTGCGCAGGGCCGCAAGAAACTTACGGTTAGTGACGAGAGGTAGTAATTTCGCAGGGCTTCCCCAAAAGTGTCCGGCTGTTACGAACTAGTGATTTCCGAAAAGTTTATGATGGCGGTACCCGGCACTCCGGGCCGTTCTTTGCCGCTTTTTGCCTGTTGGAACGGGATTCCCCCGACCCTAAGATCGGTTTCACGACGCCGCGCGCCCTGGGCAACGCAGTCATTCGCAATCGCATCAAACGACGCGCGCGCGAAGCTGTCCGTTTGTGCCTTTCCGATCTGAAATCCCCGTGGTCTATCGTTTTCAACCCCCGCCGCTCGGTAGCCACCTGTCCCTTTCCGGATCTGCAACGCGAAATCCAGAAGCTGTTCCGGCGGCTTTCGGTGTGATGCAGCGTTCCCTAGTGGCGGTTCTTCGGGGTTATCAGATCGCCGTCTCCCCGCTGCTTCCGTCCGCGTGCCGCTTCCATCCAACCTGTTCGGAATATATGCTGCAAGCCGTTCGTCACCATGGTGCAGGCCGTGGATTCTGGCTCGGCATTAAGAGGCTTTGCCATTGTCACCCGTTTCATCCGGGCGGCGTTGATCGCGTCCCGGAATAACCCGCATGAACCCCGAAAATAAAATTGTGCCCATCGGCCCCAAGAAGGAAGGTCCCATTCAGTTGCGGACGCTCATCGCGTTCGGCTTAATGGGCCTGGTTATCTTCGCGACACCGTATTTCTATAAGTTCATCTCACCGCCCGCGCCTCCGAAAGCGATGGAGCAGACCGCTGGAAAGACAATACCTTCGCCAACGCCGAGCGCTAACACCGCAGAGCCGATTGCCGCGAGTCCAGCAGAAGCGCAAGCCGTAACGACACCCGCCGAGGCGAGCGCAACGTCCGCCGTCGCGGAACAAACAACTGAGGTCAACACTCAGCTCTATCGCATTGTGTTCTCGAATCGCGGGGCAGTGGTGCGAAGCTGGCTCTTAAAAGATTACAAGGACCGCGCGGGAAAACCGCTAGAACTTGTCAACTCCGTCGCCGCTCCCAAAGTCGGCTTTCCGTTCTCGCTCGAGTACCGTGGCAACAAGCCAGCCGTCGATCTGAACCGCGATGCGCTTTTCGTGCTGACTAAATCAGCCGATGGCCACAGCCTCACCTTCGACTACTCCGGCAAGGGAACGATCGCGAAAAAGGTCTTCGAATTCCAGAATGACGGCTATCTCACGCGCGTCAGCTCTGAGGTGTCACAAAACGGCAGCGGCATTCCTCACATGCTCGCGTGGCGCGGCGGTTTCGGAGATCTAGCCGTTCAAAATCCGTCGGGACAGATCTCCACGATTCATTACGACCTTCCTAACACCAAACTTACCCGGGAAGGTGCGAAATTCGCTAAAAATGGGCCCGTGAACGTGGATGGAACGTTCTCTTTCGCGGGACTGGAAGATCAGTACTTCACCGCCGCGTTCGTCCCAACGGGCAACGGATCTCTCGCAACCACGGCTTACGACGATCAGGTTGCAACGCCATTCGATAAGTCCGAGCAGGCTATCGCCGGAGCTGCCGTGGGCGGCGAAGCCCGCAATAGCCTTACGCTGTTCGTCGGGCCCAAAGACATCCCGGCGCTGCGAAAAGTGAATCCCAAACTCGAGCAGATAGTCGATTTCGGATACCTTGCAATTCTGGCCAAGCCGCTCTTTCTGGTGCTGCAGTGGCTCAACAACCAGTTCGTTCACAATTACGGATGGTCGATTGTTCTGGTCACGTTGTGCATTAACATTCTTCTGTTTCCGTTGAAGCTAACGAACATGAAATCGATGAAGAAGATGCAGGTTCTGCAGCCGCAGATCGCCGCGATCAACGAAAAATACAAGAGCATCCCATTCAAAGATCCGCGCCAGCAGCAGAAAAATGAAGAGACCATGGCGCTGTACAAAAAGCACGGGGCCAATCCCATGGGCGGCTGTATCCCGCTGCTCATCCAAATGCCGTTCCTTTTCGCCTTCTATAAAGTGCTGGCGGTTTCCATTGAAATGCGCAATGCGTCGTGGCTCTGGGTGGGCGATCTTTCGCAGCCTGAGCATCTTGCCATCCGGATCCTTCCGATTCTGATGATCGTTTCCGGATTCATCATGCAAAGAATGACGCCCGCGACAGGCGGAGATCCGAACCAGCAAAAAATGATGGCTTTCATGCCTTTGATGATGGGCTTTTTCTTCTGGTCGGCTCAAAGCGGCTTGGTGTTATACTGGCTCACTGGAAACTTGGTAGGTATCGCGCAGCAGTTATTCTTCAACAAGACCATGACGCCGGCTGAAATTCTTCCCGTACCGAAAACGATCACCGTGAAAAAGACAGGCAGGAAGTAGCCGTTGACATCGAGAAAGTATACGGTAGAGAACACGAGCCCGCGCCTGGAAGCGGTTCTCAATCCGGTTCTGGTCACGGCTGGTTTCGATCTCTCGTACAAAATTGTTGAAGGCGAATCTTCAAATCCGGACATTGAAAATCCCGAGTTAGTAGTCAAGTTCAGCGGTAGTGACGTGGAACTGCTGCTTTCCAACCGCGCCGAGCTTCTGCTTTCGCTGGAGCACGTCACAATGGAATGTCTGCGCATGGGATCGGAAGACCATTCGCGCATCTCGTTCGACGCCAACGACTACCGGGTACTTCGGATCGAAGAACTACGAGTGAGTGCCGCGGCTGCCGCCGAAAAAGTGAAGCATACGGGGGTACCGTTCCGATTCAACCCGATGAACAGCCGGGAGCGCCGCGCGATTCACATTGCGTTGCGCAACGAAAGCGAACTGCGCAGCGAAAGTTCGGGTGCCGCCGGTTACCGGCATGTCGTGATTTACCCCGTGGGTATGGCCAGCCTGCCCGATCTTCCGCCGCCGCCGCCGACTGCGCATCGCAGTGGTCCTCCTCGCGACCGCGGCAATGATCGTCGCGGAGATCGCGGCGGCCGACCTTCACGTCCGCGTCGCTGATTGCGCCGATTGAGGGCGCGCGTTGAATCTCTACGACACCATTGCAGCGCTTTCCACGCCGCCGGGTAGGGGCGGGATTGGCGTAATTCGCTTGTCGGGCCGAGATTCGCTCGGCATCGCGCGGCAAATTCTGAAACTTTCGAAGACGCACCCTGCGCCGTGGACGGCTCAGTTGGCGCATCTGGTCGATGATGCGGGCCACGCGGTGGATCAGGTGGTGGTGACTTGGTTCCAAGCGCCGAAATCCTACACGGCGGAGGACGTGGTGGAGATCGCGTGCCATGGCGCGCCCGTAGTGCTGCGGCATTGTCTCGATCGCGCCATGACCGCGGGCGCGCGCCTCGCCGAGCCCGGCGAATTCACGTTGCGCGCTTACTTGAATGGACGTATCGATCTGCCTCAAGCTGAAGCTGTTCGAGACTTGATCGAGGCGACCACCTTGTTTCAGGCGCGCATCGCCGCGCGTCAGATCGAAGGGTCCTTATCCCGCCGCCTCAAGCCGCTCAAGAATCAACTTCTGGAACTAATCTCGCTGCTTGAAGCCGGAATTGACTTTGCCGAAGACGACATCAGCGTCGCACCCTCTGCCGAAATCCTGCGCCGCCTCAGGCCCATTCTCGACGGCGTCGCGCAGATGGTTGCGAGTTTTGCACGGGGGAGCGTCGTGCGAGCCGGGCTGACGCTTGCGATAGTCGGTCGTCCGAACGTCGGCAAGAGCAGCTTATTCAACCGGCTCCTCGCACAGGATCGCGCGATTGTGACCGACATCCCCGGAACTACACGCGATCTGGTCAGTGAAGTGGCCTCGATTGAGGGCATCCCGGTCAAGTTGGTGGATACCGCCGGCATTCGGCAAGGCGAAGGTCTAGTGGAGACGCTCGGAATCGAGCGCAGCTTCCAGGCGATGGCGGATGCGGACGTCACTCTGGTTGTCATCTGCGAACCGCGGACGCCTGAAGATGATCAGCTCATTGCCCGCGTTGAATCGCAAGGGCGCTGGATTCTAGTTGCTAACAAGTGCGATCTATTGACGTCAGACGATACCCGCGCGCTGAACGTCTCGGCGCTGACGGGACAGGGTATCGATGCCTTGCGTCGCCAGATCCTTCCGGCAGGAATCACTGACCCCGAATCTGGAATCGTCACGACTTTGCGCCACGAGCGCTTGCTCGCCGAATCGCTTGGTGGCCTGACGCAAGCTGGCATCGCAACGGAGTCCGGAATCCCGCACGAGATGCTGTTGCTTGATCTTTATGCTGCGCTCGCGCCACTCGACGCAATTACGGGCGCGACCACAGCGGATGATATTCTGAACCGGATTTTTTCAACGTTTTGCATTGGGAAGTGACGGCTACTTCAGCAGGTATTCCTGCACAAACATGGCGGTGGCGGCGAACTCGTAGTCCTGATTTTTCTTGCGCGCGAAGCCGTGACCTTCATCTTCGGCAACCAGATACCAGACGGGAGCGCCGTTCTTGCGGATGGACTCGGCCATCTGCTGTCCCTCTTGCCACGGCACGCGTGGATCATTCCGGCCCGCGACAATCATCATGGGTTTTGAAATCGCGCTGGCGTGGGAGAGTGGTGAGATCTTTTCGAAGAATGCGTGGATCTGCGGGTTGCGCTCATCGCCGTATTCTACTCGGCGCAGGTCGCGGCGGTAAGCCTGCGTGCGCTCGAAGAAGCTGATGAAATTGGAGATGCCCACCACATCCACGGCGCACTTGAAGCGGTCGTTGTACTGAACCATAGACGCCAGGGTCATGTATCCGCCGTAACTGCCTCCAGTCACCATCACGCGCGATGCGTCCAGATCTTTCTGGTTCGCGATCCAATCTAGCAGCGCACCGATATCTTTCACTGCGTCTTCGCGTTTGAGGCCGTTATCTAGATCGAGAAATGTTTTACCGTATCCTTCCGATCCGCGAACGTTGGGATAGATCACCGCCACGCCGAGCTCATTCAGAAAGTAGTTGTTCCGGCCTTGAAATCCAGGACGCGACTGCCCCTCGGGGCCACCGTGAATGTTCACAATTACGGGCCGCTTTCCCGAGAAGGAAGCAGGAGAGCGGTACAGGAATCCGGAAATTTCGCGACCGTCAAAGGACTTCCAGTGGATCAAATTCGCGTCGCTGAACTGTGCCGGGTTCAGGCCGCCCGTCTCGCTAGTGGTCCAGCGCTCCAACTTGCCGCCGGCAACGTCGACCGAATAGACGTCGGCCGGACTCTTCGCCGAGCTGAGTGTAAATCCAATTTCGCTTCCACTCGCATTCCACTTCATCCCGAGGATGGTGCCGCGCGGCATTGCAGGGAGCGAAAATTCTTTCTTCGTCCGCACATCGACGGCATGCAGCGCGGAGTAGCCATCTTCATTCGCTACAAAGGCGATGTGGTTGCCATCGCGCGACACGGCCAAATCTTCGATATCGTGCGGAATTTCAGGGCCCCAAGCCATCATGTCTCGCCCGGGCATGATGAGAAAACCTAAATGATGAAATTCACTGCCCTGATCGGTGGTCAGCCAGACACCTTTGCCGTTCGGGGCAAACTTAGCGTTTACGTAAGAAGCTCTCTTCGTGGAAGCGGTCAGCAATTCTCGACGGCCCGAGGAGATGTCCACTGAGTAAAGAGAGGTGTCGTTAATCGAGCGGTGCTCGGACACAAGCAACTTCTGCGCATCCGCCGACCAATCGGCCACCGCCCATCCGCCGCCCTCTACCTGCATGGCGAGTTTTGCGGACTGTGGATCGTTCGGGTCCATCACGTAGATATCGGTGTCGTGTCCGTTGCGTTTGGTCGACGAATAGGCGATCTGCTTCCCGTCGTGCGACCAAACCACACCGGTGTTGCGAGATTTGCCGTCAGTGAGCAGGGTCACGCCGCCGGTGCCTGTGTCATATCGATAGAACTGATAGAATTCCCCGCCCCCTGCATCTTTTGCGAAGACGAAGGCGTTGTCATTCGTGGGGGAGTATTGCGCGCCTGTCACGCGATCGGTGTAGAACGTGAGCTGCGTACGCGCGCCGCCGGGCATGGCGACGCGATGAATCTGCGGCACGTCGCCGAAGCGCGTCAAGATCAGAATCTCGCGCCGCACTGGATCCCAATCGAGAAGCAGCGCCGAGCGGCTCTCGTTGTAGCGGTCGAGCTTCTCCATCAATGCTTCCGGAATGGGCGGAATGTTTTCCGGTTTCAGATTGACAGGAACGGGAAGGGTAGTTTCCGCGGCCAATAAAAAGGGGACCGCAAACAAGCAGAGCGCAGGCATGATTAATTCTAGAGCGGAATATTACCGTGTTTTTTGCGCGGCATGGTGTCGACTTTATTTTCCAGCATGCGCAGGGCACGGATTACGCGCGGGCGCGTTTCACGCGGCTCAATCACGTCATCTACAAACCCGCGTTCTGCTGCGACAAACGGATTCGCGAAGCGCTCGCGAAACTCGGCGGTCTTAGCGCCGCGAGATTCCGGGTTCAACTGCAACTCACGGCGATAGACAATATTCACCGCGCCTTCCGCGCCCATCACGGCGATCTCGGCCGTGGGCCACGCGAAATTCACGTCGGTTCGCAAATGCTTCGACCCCATCACGCAGTAGGCCCCGCCGTAGGCCTTGCGCGTGATCACGGTAATTTTGGGGACGGTCGCCTCGGCATAGGCATATAGAAGCTTCGCGCCGTGCCGGATGATGCCGCCGAATTCCTGAGCCGTGCCGGGCAGAAAGCCAGGAACATCTTCAAAGGTTAGGATCGGCAGATTGAAGGCGTCGCAAAACCGCACAAAACGCGCGCCTTTTATGGACGAATCGATGTCGAGACAGCCTGCCAGGAAGGCCGGCTGATTCCCCACGATGCCGATTGGGCGCCCGTCCATGCGTCCGAATCCGACGACCAGGTTCTTCGCGAAGTGCTCGTGCACTTCGAAGAAATATCCGTCATCTGCCACGCGGCGGATTACATCTTTCATGTCGTAGGGCACGTTCGACTCCGCCGGCACCAGGGTGTCGAGGGCTGCATCGGCACGGTCCCACGAATCATCAGCGGCGCGGCGCGGGGCCTCATCGCGATTATTTTGCGGCAGAAAACTCATCAGCTCGCGCACCATTTGGATGCACTCGGTGTCATCGTGCGCGAGGAAATGGCCCACGCCGCTAACCGAGTTGTGCGTCATGGACCCGCCCAGCCGCTCTTTGGTTACATCTTCGTGAGTGACGGTCTTGATAACGTCGGGGCCGGTCACGAACATGTAGCTGGTCTGATCCACCATGAACACGAAATCCGTGATGGCCGGAGAGTAAACCGCGCCTCCAGCGCACGGTCCCAGGATCGCCGATATCTGGGGCACCACCCCGCTAGCCAGCGTGTTGCGTAAGAATATGTCGGCGTATCCGGCGAGCGATGCTACACCTTCTTGAATGCGAGCGCCACCGGAATCGTTCAACCCGATGACCGGTGCGCCATTCTTCATCGCGAGGTCCATCACCTTGCAGATTTTTTGCGCGTTTGTTTCGGAAAGCGACCCGCCGAATACGGTGAAATCCTGCGCAAATACATAAGCGAGCCGCCCGTGAATCAAGCCGTATCCGGTGATGAAGCCATCGCCGGGAATCACTTGCTCGTCCATTCCGAAATCGCGACAGCGATGGGTCACCAGCTTGTCGGTCTCTTCGAACGAACCTTCATCCAGCAGCAGTTCCACGCGCTCGCGCGCCGACAACTTGCCTTCACGGTGCTGCCGTTCCCGACGTTCCACGCCACCGCCCTCCTCAGACGCGCGTTGGCGCCGCCGCAGTTCGTCTAGCCGGTTCATGCGTGCTAGTGTATCGCGCTATAAAAATAATTTTGACTCTGACGCAACGTGAGGCTGAAGATGAAAAAGGTGATGAGTTCGGCGGCGACGTCCGGTCTGAAGAACCTGAATCGGGCGACCGAGTTCGCGGCGATGGCCGGGGTTAGTGTGCGGACCCTGCACCATTACAACCATTTGGGATTGCTGAAGCCGAGTGGTCGCTCGGCCGCAGGGTCCATGCTTTACGGGGGGCCGAGGCGCGCGAAGGTGTTCCAGAAGCCGGATAGCAATGAAGTAGAGCAGTTTATCCACAAAAGCGTTTGTGGCGCGTTAAAATCAAGTTTCAGTCTATGGCGATCAGCGCGGAGTTGCTTGAAATTTTGGTCTGTCCGGCGTGCCGGGCGAAGCTTGATCTGAAGCCCGACGGCAGCGGTCTTCGCTGTGCTCAGTGCCACCGGCTTTATCCCATCCGCGATGAAATTCCGGTTATGCTGATCGACGAATCCACCATCGATGAGTGAAGAATGAACGCCGTGCTCGACAAATTGCCGCGGGGCGCGCGCGTCTGCATTGTGCGACTGCGGTCCCTAGGCGATTGCATCCTGACTACGCCAGCGATTCGGATACTGAAGAACGCGCGACCCGATCTTCACATCGGCGTGGTGGTTGAACCTCGCTTTCGCGACGTTTTCGAAGGCAACCCGGCGGTTGATCAGATTCTGGTGCCGGAGGTGGGCGCGGTGCGGGGGTTCAAGCCCGAGCTGTGCATCAATCTTCACGGCGGCAGACGCAGTGCGCGGCTGACGGGGCTTTCAGGCGCAAGCTGGCGCGCGGGCTTTGCCGACTTTCGCTTCCCTTTTGTGTATAACGTTAAAATCCCGACAGCACAACAAATTCTCGGAGTCACCAGAAAAGTTCATACGGCGGAGCATCTGGCGTCGGCGATGTTCTACCTGGGGGTGAAGCGATGCGATATCCCGCGTGCGCAGCTTTTCGCCGACGGCGGGCGCTCTGGAGCGTACGCGGTGCTGCACCCGGTGGCGTCGAAGCCGGAGAAAGCGTGGCCAGCGAAATCGTTCCTTGAAGTGGCTCGCCACTTGAAGGAAGATCTGAGGCTGGAACCAGTGTTTGTCGGCGGCCCAGGCGACAATCTTTCGGCCTTCCGGGAATTTACGGTGTTGCAGAGCGCGCCTCTGAAACCTCTGTTGCGCGATGCCGCCCTTTTTGTCGGGAATGACTCGGGCCCGGCGCATATGGCCGCCGCATTTGGCCTGCCCGTCGTTGTCGTCTTCGGGCCTTCCGACCCTATTGTGTGGGCGCCTTGGCAAACGCCAGCCGAGGTGCTGGCCGGAAACCCAATCTCGGAAGTTACCCCCGCGCAGGTCACCGGCGCCCTTGAACGGTTGCGGGTTCACGCGTGAGCGTTCGCCTCCGGCTGCTGGCATATTCAAAGCGTTACTGGCCGCTATTGCTGATCTCGGTTTTCCTTATGGCGGCGGTAGGAGCGGCGCATGCGTCAATTGCGCTTTTAATCAAGCCGATCATCGACCGGGTGCTGAATCCGGCGGCGGCGAATACTTCCGTCGAGTTGTTCACTATTCCGCTCATCGACCGGACAGTCTATCTGCAAGAACTGGTCCCGAGTGGCATCCACAACATCTGGACCATGGTGGCGTTTGCGATCGTGCTGGTCTTCGTAATCAAAGGCGCATGCGACTATTTGGCCAATTATTTGATCAGTCTCGCTGGTTTTTCGGCCATTACGGATTTGCGCGATCAGGTGTTTGAGAAAGTCTTGCGACAGAGCGCACAGTTCTTTGAGGCTAACTCCACTGGCAGGCTCATGTCGTCAGTGATGAACGATATCGACAAAATCCAGGTGGCGATCTCGACAATGCTGGTTGATGCGCTGCGCCAGGTTTTTGTCGTGATGGGCCTGCTTTTTGTACTGATGCATAAAGATTGGAAACTGGCATTAGTGAGCGTGACGGTACTGCCTTTCGTGCTGGTGCCTACGGCGCGCATTGGGCGGCGCATCCGGCGCACCAGCCGCCACACTCAGGAGCATGTGGGGGAGCTAAACGAAATCCTGCAGGAGACGATTTCCGGTCACAACGTGGTGAAGGCTTTCGGCACGGAGGAGTACGAATATCAGCGGTTTCGCATGGCGGGGACGCGGCTGCTGAAGACGAATCTGCGGTATGCGCTGCAGCAGGCGCTGGCGTCTCCCATGATCGAGCTGTGCGGGGCGCTTACCATTGTTGCGCTGCTGACTTATGCGCGCACCAGCATCCGCGCGGGCAGCATGACGGCGGGAGAGTTCATGAGCTTCGTGGTTGCGCTGCTGATGCTGTATGAGCCGGTGAAACGGCTAACTGGCATTCACAATATTTTTGAACAGGCCATTGGCGCATCGCAGAAAGTGTTCGAATATCTGGACGCGCCGGAGATGATTCGCGATAAGCCGAAGGCGGTGAAGCTGGACAAATTCACGCAAGGCATTCGGTTCGAGAACGTCAGTTTTACATATCCGGGCGGCGCCAGTGCACCGGCGTTGCTGGAGGTGAATTTAGACGTGAAGGCAGGCGAAGTGGTGGCATTGGTGGGGCCGAGCGGTGCGGGAAAGACCACCCTCGCGAACCTGGTTCCGCGCTTTCAGGACACGACTTCCGGAGCCATCAAGATTGACGGGCGCGATGTGCGGGACTTGGCGTTGCGGTCACTGCGGCAAAAGATCGGCATCGTGGCGCAAGAGACGTTTTTATTCAATGACACGGTGACCCACAACCTGGCATACGGACGCAATGTGAGCCGCGAGAAGATTCGGGAAGCAGCGCGGGCGGCGTTGGCGGATGAGTTCATCGAGCGCATGCCGCAGGGATACGAGACGATGATCGGCGAACGCGGAGTGAAGCTGAGCGGCGGCCAGAAGCAGCGGCTGGCGATCGCGCGGGCGTTGTTGAAGAATGCGCCGATCTTGATTTTAGATGAGGCGACCTCACATTTGGACACAGAGTCCGAGATGCTGGTGCAGAAGGCGCTGGCGAATTTGATGGCGCAGCGCACGGTCATCGTGATCGCACACCGTATTTCGACCATCCGGCGCGCCGATAAGATTGTGGTGCTGGATCGGGGCCGCATTTCGGAAGTCGGGACCCATGAAGACTTGGTGAACGGCGGAGGAATTTACCAGCGGCTGCACGAATTGCAGTTCATGGCCGCGGCGGTTGACCTGTGAGCGTGGCCCGCAGCATGACGGGCTTCGCGCGCGTTCGCAAAGCGGTGCCGGGCGGCGAGGTGGTGGTGAGTTTGAAGAGCGTTAACCATCGCGGGCTGGACTTGCACTTCCATATGCCGCCCGAGTTGGATGAATTCGAAAACAGCATTCGGGTCGCCATCAAACGCCAGATGAGCCGGGGCCATGTCCAATTGCACGTGGCCTTGAACGGGGAACAATCCGCTGAAAAGGCGGTCAATCTGGAAATGCTGGGAGCGTGGCTGGCTGCATTTGAAGCGACGGCGGCAAGATTTGAAATCGAGAGCAAGCCAGATTTGAACGTCGCGTTCCGGATTCCGGGAATGTTTCAAGGCGGCGCCAGCGTGTCGGCAGGCGCTGAGACCGGGTATGGGCTCATGGCCGCTGTGGATGAAGCGCTGACCGCCATAAACGAATTTCGAGATCGCGAAGGCGATGCAATCGCAGCCGAAATGGCAACCCGCACCGCGACCATCCGCGAACTTGCGGAGAAGATGGAGAAGATCCGTTCGCAAGCCACGAAAGTATTCCACAAGCGCTTGAAGGAACGGCTGAGCGAATTACTGCATGGGGCGGGGATTGAACCGCAGCGGCTGGCACAGGAAGCCGCGCTGCTGGCGGACCGGAGCGACATCAGCGAAGAGCTGGTGAGGCTGCGAACGCACTCGGCGGCACTAGACGCTCTATTGCAAGCCGAGGGCGAAAAGGGCAAGAAGCTGGATTTCCTGTTGCAGGAGATGAATCGGGAGTCGAACACAATTCTTTCGAAAACAGGAGGGCTCGGCGAGCTGGGGCTGACCATCACGGACCTGGCGCTGGCAGCGAAAGCTGAGATCGACAAGATTCGGGAACAGTCGCTCAATATCGAATGAGTTTAAACCACCCACGAAGAAATGAGAATAGTAAAGTGAGTGCGGTGTTCATCATCTCGGCGCCCTCGGGGTCGGGGAAATCGACGCTGGTATCGCGATTGTTCGCAAATGTGCCAGGCCTGACATTTTCGGTTTCTTACACCACTCGCTTACCACGCGGGTCCGAATGCGACGGAAAGGATTACCACTTCACAACACGAGAGGATTTCGAGGCCAGGGTCAAAAGGGGCGAATTTCTGGAATACGCCGACGTTTTCGGCAACTATTACGGCACGCATAGCGGGGTGCTGGAACGGGCACGCGGCGAGGGCAAAGATCTGGTGCTCGACATTGACGTTCAAGGTGCGGGACAATTAAAGAGAAAACTCCCCGAAGCGGTTACTATTTTTGTGCTTGCGCCCTCCAGGCAGGTGCTTGAGCAGCGTTTGAGAGCGCGGGGCGAGGACCGGGAAGCTGTGATCGACCGGCGTTTGGCCGATGCGGCGCGTGAGATCCGGAACTACGAAAACTACGATTACGTGATCATCAACGACAGTTTGGAGCGATCGGCGGAGACCTTATCAGCGATTGTTTATGCCGAGCGGGTTCGCAGAATCAGGATAGAAGAGAGTATCCGGCCCATCCTGGATACTTTTGAAGTAAAAGAAAGCTTGAGGTAATTGAACATGTCGGGACCGAAAAATAATTCGCATTGCACGCTGCCGGACGATCCGGAACAGAGCACGTACCGGTTCATCATTGTGGCGGCTAAGCGGGCGCGCCAGTTGCAGGGTGGAGCGCGGCCTTTTCTGCCGACTTCCGCCAAAAAAAGCACGGTGATTGCCGTTGAGGAAGTCCGGCGCGGGCTCGTGAAGTACGAAATCCCGAGCCTTGAAACCGACGTCGTAGTTGTGCCGGAAACGGCGTAATCGGCCAGGCGCGGCATGAACGTCATACTCGGGGTCGGCGGCGGTATCGCAGCGTATAAAGCTGCGGAACTGGCGCGAGTCCTGATTCAGCGCTATTGCCGGGTTCAGGTAGTGCTCACCGCGGGCGCGCAGGAGTTTGTGCGTCCCCTGACGTTCGCCACGCTCACACAGCAGAAAGTGATCACGGACATGTTTTCGTCCGAGAGCGCGGAAGCCACTCTTTCTAGCGCCGTGGAGCACATTGCTGTGGCTCAAAACAATGAAGTGCTGGTGGTGGCGCCGGCGACCGCCAACGTGCTGGCCAAAATGGCGCACGGCATTGCGGACGATTTTCTTTCTACACTTTATCTGGCGTTTACGGGTCCGGTGGTGCTGGCGCCGGCCATGAACGACAAGATGTGGGCGCATGCGGCAGCGCAGGCAAATATGGCGATTCTGCGGGCGCGCGGTCACCGCATCGTTGAGCCGGAGGACGGTTTCCTCGCTTGTGGCACGACCGGGCCGGGACGTCTGGCGGAGATTACACGGATCGCCGATGCGGTGGTGGAAGCGGCTGCGGGCACGGCGCACGATCTGGAAGGCGAAACAGTGCTGGTCACGGCTGGTCCGACCCAAGAGCCGATTGACCCGGTTCGCTACATCTCCAATCGATCCAGCGGCAAGATGGGCTACGCGATTGCGGAAGCGGCGGCGGCAAGGGGCGCGGATGTAGTCCTGATTTCGGGACCCGTGAATCTGCCTGCGCCGCGATGCGTGAGACTAATCTCAATTCGAACCGCGCAGGAAATGCACCACCGGGTTTTTGAGGAACTCGAGGCCGCAAGCATTGTGGTTAAGTGCGCGGCTGTGGCCGATTTCCGTATGAAGGAAGTTCCTGTTCAGAAGATCAAGAAGACGGCGGCGCGAATGTCGTTAGAACTCGACCCGACTCCGGATATTCTGGCAGAACTTGGGCGCAAGAAAGGCGACCGGCTGTTGATTGGTTTTGCGGCTGAGACCGAAAATTTGCGGCAGGAAGCGGCGCGCAAGCTGGAATCGAAGAACTGCGACATGGTGGTGGCGAATTTGGTGGGAACGGAAGATACGGGATTCGAAGCCGATACGAACGAAGTGGTGCTGGCGCTTCGCAACGGCGAATTCATCGAAATACCGAAGGCCTCGAAGCGCGAAATCGCCAGCGAGATTCTGGACCAAGTGCTGAAGCTGCGGCTGGCGCGGACCGCCGTGCATGGACGCTGAAGCGGTTCGCAAGCGTCTCGAGTTCTATCGGGATCTTGGGGTGAAGCAGATCTACCGGCGGGATGCGCAGATGTCTGCACTTCCCGAAATTGTACTTCCGTCGCTGGAACCGGCCGGCGACTCGCTGCTCCGCATTCTCGAAGATATTGGCGACTGCAAGCGGTGCCGTTTACATCAAGGCCGAAATAGGATCGTGTTCGGCGTGGGAGATGCGCACGCACGGCTCGTCTTCGTGGGCGAGGGCCCGGGCGCGGACGAAGATGCTCAGGGAATTCCGTTCGTCGGCCGTGCGGGGCAATTGCTGACTCAGATGATTGAAGGGACGGCGAAGAAGGAAGGTATTCCGCTGGTTCGGGACGATGTTTACATATGCAATGTAGTGAAGTGCCGCCCGCCCGAGAACCGTACCCCCGAAGCCGATGAAATGGAAATTTGCGGACAGTTCCTTTACCGTCAGTTGGCAGCGCTCCGACCGAAGGCAATTTGCGCACTGGGATCGACAGCGGCGAAAGCGCTAGTTGGTGGGCGCGATGGGGTAACAAAGCTGCGCGGCAAGTGGCACAAATGGCGCGATCTTCCACTAATGGTCACTTATCATCCTTCATACCTGCTTCGCGCTTACAATGTTACGGCAAAGCGCGAAGCGTGGGAAGACTTAAAGACGATACTTCACTTCGTGTACGATTGAATTACCATCGGCCGCCGAAGCGACGCCAACCGAACGTGACTATTGGTGCCGGACGGGGGGCATAGTAAGCGGGCGGATAATAATCACACGACGGATAGTAAGGGTCGTAATAAGGATCTGCATACAAATAGCTCGGATAGGCGTATCCATAGTCGTAGTACCCAAGCCCAAAACCAAGACCATAGCCGCCACGGTAGCCGTAGCCTCCGCGGTAACCATAACCGCCGCGATAAGCTCGGTCGTAGCCACGGTTATATCCGCCATAGCCGCGTCCAGAAGAGTATCCACCGCGCGAGGAGTTGCCGTAGGAGTTGCCATGATAACCGCCACCGCCGCGACCTCCACCACGACCTTGCCCAAAACAGGCCGTCACCGAAAACGTAAGTGCCAATAAGAAAATTAAGTTACGCATAGATTCCCCCGTTATCAACTAATTTCTCAGCTCATCGACGGTAGCCACGGTTGTAACCCCGCCCGTAATACCCGCGACCAAAGCCAAATCGCGGCCCAAGACCAAAAGCCAAGGTGGGTCCAAAGTACGGATAGCCGTAGCCGTAACCGTAATAGTAGGGCGGAGGCCGACGGGTCGCCACGGGCCGACGCTGCTCAGTCTGATACGCACGGTCGTAATCCTCGGACTCCACGTATCGAAAAGCCTGCGATCCCCTTGCAGTGCTAAAAGTGACCGGCGCTTCGACGCGGAATGTGAGGACCGATTCCGGATCGAGATACGTATCATGGCCGCGGGTCAAAAGCACTCCGACAACGCCTGCTACCGCGCCCGCACCCGCGCCAATGGCCGCGCCACGCCCGTAGTCGGCACCCGCGCCAATGGCCGCGCCTACGGCGGTTGTTCCAGCAATTGCACCCGCATCGCTTCCTATGGATGTCTGTCCCGATCGGTTGATTAGCTGCGAATGAATCGGGATTTGCTGGCCATCCACAAGAGTGAGGTCGGTAATCTGGATTACCATGCGGGAGACACCAGACACCCGGCCGGCACGCTGCGACTCAACGACTCGTCCGCCGATGGTTTCCCCGCGCTGTGCCACGACGATGCCGTCGACCACTAACGGACGCGCCAGACTGGCTGAGAAAGCATCGCCCTGCTGGTTGTGAGCGGTGGAGAGGGGCTGGTTGATGCGAACGGTGAGATAGGTTCTAGGACGGATAGTTAGTTGCGGCGGGATTGGGGCGCTGGCATGATCGTAGCGGCGGTCATCACGCATGTCGTAGCGCCTGTCGTCACGCCGGACGTCTTGGCGGTCATCACCAGAGCCTCTCCCGATGGGTTGACCATATTGATCGCGAGGCGTGTTCCGCGAATCGCCCTCTTGCACCTGGGCTTGGTCCGGGAGCGGCTCCTCCGCCCTGCGCCATCCGCGATTCGGGGCATCCTGCTGCCGCGGCTCGGGAGGGCCAGACGGCTGATCTTGTGCGAACAACGTACCCGCACCCGTTAGCAACGCCAGGAGTGACATGCGAATACCGAATTGCCGACAAGGTCGAAGCGATTGAGGTTTCATTGAATCTTCATAAATGCACGCATCGTGCCGCTCGAAAACCCGGCTAAGTTATTAAAAGTGCGTGGATGGAACAGGCGTTGACGTGGCCGTGCTCCACCGCAGTGGTGGATTTCGGCCAGTGGCTTATTTAACGATGCCGCGACCCTCGTCAATAGACAAGAACTGATTTGAGGGCACATTCGAAAACTTCTGGTGGGTGCCGCTGGGCCACTCAACTTGGATGGAGGTGACGCTGGTGTCGCGGCCCAGACCGAAGGTGAGGGCAAGGTCACTCTGGGAGCAATAGCTGCCGCCGCTGCGAACCATGTTCCACTGTTTGCCGCCAGCGCTTTCGATGCGGACCACAGCGCCCAATGCGCTGCGGTTGGATTTGGTGCCGGAGAGACGGAACTGAATCCAGTGGTTCCGGTTGCCACCATCGTTGCGATAAAGCAGTGCGGGGCCGTCACTGGTGGCGAACAGCACGTCGAGGTCTCCATCGCGATCAAAGTCTGCATAAGCTGCGCCGCGAGCCACAATGGGGCGGGCGAAATCGCTTCCGACGGAAGTTGAGACGTTTTCGAATTTATGTCCGGCGAGGTTATGAAAGAGCAGGGGCGGTTCGCGGTACTGGACCTTCGGCTGGATGCGGCCGATCTCGACTTCGGTGTGTCCGTTGGCGGCTAAGATGTCGGGGTAGCCATCCAGATCGTAGTCGAAGAAGAAAGCTCCGAAGGTGAGGCTGAGCTGGCTGGCGCGGCCGACGGTGGAGCTGGGGGCTTCATCGACGAAGAGGCCGGTGCCTTCGTTGTGATAAAGGCCGAGCATTTGATTCGAGAAATTTCCGACGAGTAAGTGGGCCCGGCCGGAGCGGTCGTAATCGGCCCAATCGACGCCCATGGCGCCGCGAGCCACGCCGTCTTCTCCGAACGCCACACCGGCTTGCACGCCTTCTTCAGTGAAGGTTCCGTTCTTGTTGTTGCGGTAAAGCTTGTTGGGCTGCGTGTCGTTGCTGACGAACAGATCGGGCCAACCGTCATTGTTGTAGTCGAGAATGGTGACGCCCATGCTCTTGCTGTTAGGGTCGGCGATGCCAGCCTTGGCGCTGACATCTTCAAACTTGCCGTTGCCGAGATTGTGATAGAGCTTGGCGGGGCTGCCCTTGGAGCTTTCGGGAGTGCAGTAGGACTTGGTCTGGCCGTCGAGTGAGCACCAAAGATCGGTCTTGGGAGTCCACTGGATGTAGTTGGCGACGAAGAGATCGGCTTTGCCGTCGCGGTCGTAATCGACCCAGGCGGCACTGGTGCCGAAGTTGGCATTGCGGATTCCGGAGGCCGCGGTGACATCGCGGAATTTTCCGTTGCCTTCATTGTGGAAGAGCCGGTCGCCTTCGAGCGCGGTGATATAGACGTCTGGTCTGCCATCGTTGTCGTAGTCCGCGACGGCGACGCCGAGTGCGTACATTTCAATATCGAGACCGCTGCCGCGCGTGACGTCGGTGAACGTGCCGTTGTGATTGTTGTGATAGAGAGCCGAGTAGTAATGCTTGCCGGACGGTGTCCAGTCCTTGCTATTGATGAGCAGAATATCTTGCCAGCCGTCACCATCGGCATCGAAGAACGCGCAGCCGGAGCCCATGGTTTCGGGTAAATACTTTTTACCGAACTTGCCGTTGTGATGCGTAAAGTGAATGCCAGCCTGGGCGGTGACGTCGGTGAAATGCACGGCGGAATCGGGCAGCGTGGCGTACAACACCAAGCCCGCGGTGAAGATGAGGAGAACCGGTTTCATGGAGAACTTTCGTGATCGTGGATTTGTTGGCGCTCGTTGTTGTCTTCAGGGCTGAACATGCGGCGCTTGGCGGTGAGGGATTGCGCGGACTCTTCAGCTTTGAAGCGGCGGAATAACTTCTCTTCGCGGGATGCCTTTTCTGCATCGCCGAGGCCGCGATAACTCAGCATCATTGTGTAGTGCATCTGGAGATCTTCGGGATCAACAAGGCAGACTTTCTGAGTTGCGGCGAGGGCACCGGCATAATCGCGCTTTAGGAACAGAAGGCGGGCGATTTGATTGAGAACGACGCGATCGCGCGGATACTTCGCTTCCACGATGCGGAGAGAAATGAGCGCGCCATCGTAATCGCCGGCCGCTTTTTGAATCATAGCTCTGAAAAACCACGCGCGGCCGAGACTGTCATTCAAAGAAAGCGCTTGGTCGATGAAAGGCCGAGCGGCATCGGTTTCGCCTTCTTGGATTAAGGCGCGGGCGACGTTGATCCATCCATCGGCATAGCCGGGCTCAGCTTCGGTGACGCGGCGGAAGGCATATTCCGCCCCCTTGAGATCGCCTTGCAGAAGCAAGCCGATTCCCCAATCGTTCCAGCGCTCCCGATCGGCTTTCTGGACGACAGGCCGCCACACGGGCTCGCCGAGCGGAATTTTCTGTTCGGCTTTGGCGATGGTGACGATAGGTAGATCCGGGATGCGATCTTTGACGACGCCCGAGACGTTCTTGGGAATGTTCGCAGCGTCGAACGAGTAATCGGCGCTGTTGTGATTGACGTCGATGAGCGAAGCGTCCTGACCGGGCTTCGGCTGCCCAGCGTAGGCGAACTGCGTGTAGTAGCGGGAGAACTTGCGATAGTTCAGGCGAGCGTTGAAGGTGATGGGCCCCTTCGCATCCTGCGGAATTTTCACGCGGAAATGGGCAACATCGGCGGCTCCAGGCTGAATTAAGCGGACATATAAGACGCTGCGTGCCTGCCAGGCATTACGCTTGTTGATAGGGTTGCCGTCG